>NZ_CALJAH010000208.1 GCF_938028185.1 uncultured Cardiobacterium sp.
GCTGAAGACGGCAAAAAGCATGGCGACAAGCAGGTCGTAACAGCTGAATTTTTTGCGGTATTTGTCGGCTTCGCAGGCATCAACGTGATGCTGGAAGGTGCCGTGCATGGCGGGCTTGATAAGGGCGTGGATGCGGGATATTGTGTACATGGGTTGCAGCTTTTGTTTTTTGAGTTGTTGTACGGGGTTTTACCCCGGGAAACGGGAGCCTGCAACCCTTTTTTGTGGGCGTCCGGTTTTATTCCGGACAGTAGTGTCCCCACGGGGGAGGGGGCAGAACGGCGCAAGCACCAAATATTTGTTTTTCATCAAACGACGGTGGGGCAAGCCCCACCCTACAACGGTTCAGAAAACAAAAGCGTGAACAGCAGCGGTAAAACCCCTTCCCCCGTGGGCGGGCGCCCATGAAAAATGCGGAAGCATTTTGCGCGGGAACCCGCCCGCTGCGGGGGAGGGGAGCGGCGCGTCATTCAGCAACCACGCGACAAATCACTTCGCCTTGGCGACCGCATCGCGTACCTGTTCCGCCATCAATTTGGCGGCAATCAGCCCGCGTGAGCGCGCCCACAAATCCGGCTCGATACTGACATTATGCGCAGGATTGGCGACCTTGAGCGCGCTCCACAGCGACTCCTTCTCCCACTTGCGCACCACGCTTTCCTCGCGGTAATGGGCGACAAACAGCCAGTCCGGGTCTTGCGCGAGGAACTGCTCCAGCCCAATCTCATAAAACGCCTTGCCATCAACCGGCGGCGGCAACTTGAAACCGAGGCGGACGACCACGCCACCGGCAAAATAATCGCCGGAGAACAGGTCAAACGTATTCTCGCGCGAAGCGCCGACGATGGCCGTTTGCCCGGCGGGAATACCTGCCTTGATGTCATCAAATTCCTTGTTCAGCGCATCGACCTTCGCCTTCATCTCGTCGTGCTTGCCGACCGCGTCGCCAATCACCTGCGCCTGCGCGAGGATGTCATCGAGGCTGCCGTAGCGCGAATTCAAGAGCAGCACCGGCGCAATCTTCGACAACTCGTCATAGGCGGCGGCGTGGCGATCCTTGTCCGCAATAATCAAATCCGGCTTGAGCGAGGCAATCGTCTCCATGTTCGGCTGCGCGCGCGTGCGCGGCGAAAGAGAAAGCCGCCAGCGCGGCGAGAAAGAGGCGTCTGTATATAGGAAAGCTCCTGAAAGGGGTTAATGAGAGGGCTTGTTATTCACGGCGCGCAGTGTAAAGACAAACCCCGGCAGACGCCAGAGCCAAACACGCGGCATACCTGCCCCGCCGTCCGCGCAGATGCATCGCGCGCGATGGCATATTCTGCGCTGTAAAATCGTTGCCGCTTGTCCATGAAACCGATAATATTGCAAGCGCAATTCAAACAAGAGGTGCGAGTTATGCGTAAATCACAGATGGCAGCGGCAATGGTGTTGTCGCTGGGAACAATATCCGCGATAGCAGCGGACGGACGGGATACCACGCTTTACGGCTCATTGGCGCAAGGGGTGCAATATCACAGCAAGGCAGAGAAAAACAGCCACATGGATTATCTCAATGACCATTTGCGTATTGGCGTCAAGGGGACGGAAGCGCTCGGTGGCAATAATCAGCTTTTCTTCAATCTTTATCTCACCAGCGAGGAAAACAAGGATGGCAGCGGCTTGAATGGTGTGCGCGAGGCGCATATCGGCGTGCAAGGCGATTTTGGCAGATTGACCCTGGGTAAACAGAAAACCGCCTGGAAAACTTATATGGTCAAATCCGTTTTTGACGATGCGGCGATTGGCATTGAGCGGCTCGGCAAAATGATTCGCTACGATTTGGAAGATATTGGCGGCAGCGGTTTCAGTTTTGCCGTTGATGGCGTGCTGGACGGCAAGCATGAAGTGATTAAAAGCGGCAGAAGTCGCGGCTTTAATGAATTTAGTGCGGCGGTGGGCTACAAAAACAATACCTTTGCCGTATCTGCCGGTTATGAAGGCACCAGCGGCAATGGCATCAAAACCAAACTGGGCGGCAGTACCGACGCCATTATGGGCGCTTCCGCCGCCGTCACCCTGCTGCGTTATGACGACAAAAGCCCAATGCTGGAATGGGCATTGGACGCGCAGCATCACGCCCATTTCGGCGAATATGCTTCCACCTCGCTCAATTATACTTGGGGCGCGCACCAATTCCGCGGCGGCTGGGAAGGCATTGATTATGACAAGGAGAAATTCTGGCAGCAATATCATTTGGGACATATCTACAAATTCAGCGAACGAACCGATACCGAGCTGAAAGGTACTTATCGCAAACAGGGCGATGATGACGAATTTATCGGCAAATTGACATTGCATCATGCCTTCTGATGGCAGCGTGAAAAAAGCGGGGTAAATGCCCCGCTTTTTTGATGCCGTGATGTGCGGATGCTAGTAGCTGTTTACAATTCATCTGCAAGGCCTTGCAGGTTGGATTACGGCTGTGCCTAACCCAACCTACAGAACGGCGTGTGCAAACCACGCCTGTGCGAGCGCATTAAAAAACGCCGGTTGCCCGGCGTTTGTCGTTCAGAAGTAGCGCAGCCACAGGTAGATGTGCGACAGCAGGATGGTCAGCAGCATCAGCGGGAAGGCGTATTTGGCGAACTGCACCATGCCGATCGGCTGTTTAGCCTTTTCGGCGAAGGCGGCGACGGTGAGGTTGGCGCTGGCACCAATCAGGGTACCGTTGCCGCCGAGGCAGGCGCCGAGTGCGAGCGCCCACCATACCGGTTCAAAGGCTTCCGGCGGGATGCCCTGTCCGGCCGATTGCAACAGCGGAATCATGGTGGCGACGAAGGGGATGTTGTCCAGCACGGAGGAGAGCAGCGCCGAGACCCAGAGCACGGCGTAGGCCATTTTCGGCACGTCGCCCCCGGTGGCGGCGATGAGTTTTTCGCCGAGTACTCCAAGCAGGCCGCTTTGTTCGACCGCGCCGACGATGATGAACAGCCCCATGAAGAAGTAGATGGTGATCCATTCGACTTCGGTGAAGGCCTGGTGCACGTTTTCGCTTTGTTTGTCCGCCGGTTGGCGGCCATAGGCGAGCATCATCAACAGCGCCGCGCCGGAGAGGGCGACGGTGCCGGGTTCGATGTGCAGCGGGTGGCCGATAAAGAAGCCCAAGAGAACGAGGCCGAAGACGAGGCCGCATTTTTTCAGGAGGTGGGCATCGGTGATGGCTTCTTTTTCGTCAAAGCGCATGATGGCGTCGCGCGCTGCCTGGGTAGTTTTCAGGTTGCGGCGGTGGATGAGCCAGAGCACGCCGCAGACGGCGACGAGGATGACGACGGAAATCGGCGTCAGGTGGTAGATGAATTCGGCGAAACTGAGGCTGTTTTTCGAGCCGATGATGATGTTCGGCGGGTCGCCGATGAGGGTGGCGGTGCCGCCGATGTTGGAGGCAAGGATGGTGGCGAAGAGGTAGGGGAAGGCGCGCACGTTGAGCTGTTCGGTGATGAGCAGCGTCACCGGGGTGATGAGCAGCACGGTGGTGACGTTGTCGAGCAGCGCGGAGAAGAGCGCGGTGATGCCCGCCAGCATCAGCATGATGCCGACCGGATCGGCCTTGACCCACTTGGCGGAGCGGATGGCGACGTACTGGAACACGCCGGTTTTGGCGGTGATGTTCACCAGCATCATCATCCCAGTGAGCAGCCATAGCGTGTTGAAATCTACTTTTTCCAGCGCCTGCGCCTGGCTGAGCAGGCCGCAGTAAATCATCAGCATCGCGCCAAAAAGGGCGATGACGGCGCGGTTTAATTTCTCCAGAATCAGGATGATATAGACGATGACGAGGATGATGCCGGAGAGCCACATCGGGTTTAAGCCAAAGATTGCGTGTGAGTTCATGGGATTATCCTTTGGCGCCCTGGATGTGGTCGAGAACGCCGTTGATGCTGACCACGCCGCAGAAGCGGCGGCTGCCGGCTTCGACGATGATGGCGTGGCTGTGGTATTGATAAATCAGGTAAAGCGCTTCCATCAGGCTGGTTTCCGGATGGAGCAGCGGGATGTCTTCGGTAATGAGGTGGTCGGTAATCGGCTCGCCACCGCGCGCGTGCAGGCGCTCGCGCAGCTCGTCCACGCTGGTTTTCATAAAATCCAGCTCCGGCAGCTTCTTGCCGTAGGCGGGATTGGCGGTGACGCCGCGCGGCAGCAGCACTTCTATCAATGACATACTGCTGAAAACGCCGATGAAATCGCCCGCGTCATCAACCACGGGAAAGTAACGGACGCCGCTGTGGTGCGTCGCCTCGAAGGCCTCGGCAATGGTCATCGCCGGATGCAGGATGCGCGGGTGCGCAATCATGATGTCGCGACAGGTGTAATGCATAAAAGTCCCCGGATGAGATGGTAAAAAAGTTTTAACATGGGGCATTGTAGCGCGCGTTTCCACAGAAAACCACAAAAAAGCGCAGAGTCTTCACATAAATGATTGTGGTTTTCGTGATGACGTGAAAGCCGTATATAGCCATCCACCGAAAGTTTCAGACAAGGCGCGCCGCTGAAGGCAGTACGCGGTTGTACGGCGAAGCGGCGCAACACAGTATGAGGCTTTCGGTGGATGGCTATAGTGTTGCCCAACACCTTGCAACCCCATAGCACGATGAAACAGAAAAAACCGCCTGTCATTCCGCCCGCCGTGCAGCCACTCTCGTACCAATACCATGATTTCTTGCTGGACAGGCAACCCGAACTGCTAGACGCCCTACGGCGCGATGTGACCGCCGGGCGCGCCAATGCGCAATACCTGATGGGGATGATGTATGCCGAGGGACACCACCTGCCGCAAGATACAGAGCTGGCATTGCACTGGCTGGAGCGGGCGGCAAAACAGGGCCATCTGACGCGCAACTGGATTTGGGGCTGCTCTATTTGGAAAGCGGCGATGCCGAAGGCGGGCGGCAATGGCTGATTATTGCCGGTGCAGGCGGTTCGGCGCAGGCGCAATACCAGTTGTTTCGCTATTACTTTGAGGGGCAGTATGGCGCGCCGGATTACTCACAGGCGATGGAATGGTTGGAGTGGGCGGCGCAAGGCGGCGTGGTGGAAGCGCAGGATGCACTCGGCAGCCTCTACCTTTACGGAGAGAATGTACCGGAAGACCGGAAAAAAGCGCGCTACTGGCTAAGAAAAGCGGCGGCAAAATCCTTGCCGCAGGCGCAATACCATTTGGGACTGCTGTATTTGAGTGAACCCGCCCCGACCACACGGCAACGCAATAGCGGATTGCAATGGCTGGGCAAAGCGGCGTGGGCAAATTTCGCCCAGGCGCAATTCATGCTGGGCGTGTATTTATTGCAAGGAAATGCCAGCAAAGCGGATATTGTCGGGGCGCGCTTTTAGCTGGAACAGGCGACCATGCGGGGCATTACCGACGCAGCGGAATATTTGCAGAAATGGGAAGCATCGTCTGCGGCAAAAAAGACTGAATAATTATGGGATTGGAATCATTGACCGCTTTAAGTGGATGGAATATGGCAATCCGCACCAAACAGCAAATGTAGCCCGGGCATTTATGGTCAACATTCGCAATGCCAACATACGGCTTCGCCACTGCCAAAAAAACCGCCAGATGTTGGCGGTTTTTTGGAGCCGGTTGGAAAACCGGTCTGCACGGATGGCAGTCGCCAAGCGGTGGCGGGCAATCCGTCGCTGTTGTTGCGCGGGTTACGGGGTTAATGCCCGCCGCAGCCGCAGCCTTTTTCCCAGTTTTTCTTTTTCGTGGTTTTGCCGATGCCGGGATTGAGGCTGTTGGTCGGGTCTTGGGCGCGGTAGAAGTTGGCGAGCGCTTCTTTTGCCGGATAGAGGTGGCCGACGTTATGCTCTGCCGGGTATTCCGCGCCTTTGCCGTCGAGATACGCCAGCAGCGCGTGTTTGACCGCCGCCGCGTCGCTGCCGGGTTTTAAGACGTAATCCTGGTGCATGACGTGGCAGAAGAAGTGGCCGTAGTAGAGTTTGGCGGCGATGTGCGCGTCAATTTCGGCGGGCAGGCGCTCGAACCAGTCGTGTTCGTTGCGGCGCAGCGCGATGTCCAGCGCCAGCAGGTCGCCGACTTCGTTGCCTTTGACGGCGTGGTAGCGGTTGGCGGCACCAGCAGCGGCGAAGCGGTGCAGCGTTGCTTGCGCCCCTTCTTTGCCAGTGCAGACGTGGTAGGCGCCGTCGTGCGGGTGGCTGGCGAAGTATCGTTTGAGGTAGGCATCGGCTTCGTCCACGCCGCCGTCTGCCATTTTCAGGATGAGGTGATGTTCGTAGCTGTCGCGCATTTGTTGCATGAATGGCGGCAGGTGCGTCGGCAGCATATCGGTCGCGCATTGGCTGATGCGGTCAGAGAGGTTTTTCAGGCGCAGTTTTTCGCCGAGGCGGTCGATGCGGTTTTTCCAGCGGAAGAAGGCCGGGATGTGTTTGCTGCCGAGGCGGTCGATGACGAGGTAGGTGTCGCGGCCGTAGCGCTCGGCGATGTCGTAGCAGTCGCGGTGCATGTATTCGCCGGAGACGGGCAGGTTTTTGAAGTGTTTGAGGATGTGGCGGCGCAGTTCGGTGAGGGTGTCGGGGTCGTGCGCGCCGATGTAATAGACTTGCTGGCGTTCGGGTTTGGCGAAGGTATCGACGCGCACCGCGAAGACGATGAGCCGTCCCGCCGAGCCGGAGGCTTCAAACAGGCGGCGGCCATCGTTGTTGTAACGCGAGGGGGTGTCGGCGTCGATGTCGCGCACGCGCTCTTGGTATTCGTGGTCGGAGGTTTGGCCGGAGGCCGCAGCGATGTCGGCATCGGTGTAGTCGCCGCGTTCGATGCGGTTGAGCAGGTTTTCCGGGTGCTGGCCGAGGTTGATGCCGAGGTGGTTCACCAGTTCAAGCGCGCCGTGTTCGTTGACGCGGGCGTAGAGCGCCATTTCGGTATAGGCGGGGCCGCGCTGGATGAGCGCGCCGCCGGAGTTGTTGCAGATGCCGCCGATGATGGAGGCACCGATGCAGCTGGAGCCGATGACGCTGTGCGGTTCGCGGCCTATGGCGGCGAGGGCGTCTTCGAGTTCGTAGAGGGTCGCGCCGGGCAGGGCGATGGCTTGCGCGCCGTCTTCAATGAGGCGGATGCCTTTCAGGCGGCGGGCGCTGATGAGGACGACGGGGCGGTCGTAGTCGCCGTAGGGGACGGAGCCGCCGGTGAGGCCGGTGTTGCTCGCCTGCATGATGATGATGAGGTCGTGCGCGACGCAGGTTTCGGCGACTTGCCACAGCTCGTAGAGGGTGCCGGGCTGGACGACGGCGAGGACATCGCCTTCGCCGTAGCGGAAGCCTTTGCGGTAGGGCGCGGTTTTTGCGGGTTTGGTAAGGAGGTGGCGGCGGCCAACGATGGCGGCGAGTTCGTCCAGGGCGGGGTGGTTTTGGCTCATGGGGGTTTCCTTGTAGTGGTGAATGGTTGCGCGGTTTACATACACCTTGAGCGCTCAGGTGTATGTATGTGGGGATGGGGGGAACGCATGGCATTGGCGAAGATGACCAGTAACCCCACCCCGGCCCTCCCCCACAGGGGGAGGGAGATTTCAATGAAGGGGATTGGCGTCAGAGGTCATCATCTCCCGCCGCCTCAATCATCGGCGTTTTGCGCGAGGCTTTGTTGTCCTGGCGCTGGTGTTCGAGGCGGGCGAGGTAGGCGTCGTCGATGTCGCCGGTGATGTAGCAGCCGTTGAAGACGGAGCAGTCGAAGTCTTCCGGCAGGCTGTGTTTGCTGCCCGCGCAGGCGTCTATCAGGTCGGGCAGGGTTTGGTAGATGACGCGGTCGGCGCCAATCGCGGCGGCGACGTCCGCTTCTTCGCGACGGAAGGCGATGAGCTCTTCGTGGGTCGGCATATCAATGCCGTAAACGTTGGGGAAGCGCACCGGCGGCGCGGCGCTGGCGAAATAGACTTTTTTCGCGCCCGCGTCGCGTGCCATCTGGATGATTTGTCCGCTGGTGGTGCCGCGCACGATGGAGTCGTCCACCAGCAGCACGTTTTTGCCGCGAAATTCGAGGGTCATCGCGTTCAGCTTTTGCCGCACCGATTTTTTCCGCTGTTTTTGGCCGGGCATGATGAAGGTGCGGCCGATGTAGCGGTTTTTGACGAAGCCTTCGCGGTATTTGACGCCGAGCCGCGCCGCGAGCTCTATCGCCGAGCTGCGACTGGTGTCGGGGATGGGGATGACGACGTCGATGTCGTGCTCCGGCCAGTCGCGCAGGATGCTTTCCGCCAGTTTTTCGCCCATGCGCAGGCGGGCTTTATAGACGTTGATGCCGTCGATGGTGGAATCGGGGCGGGCGAAGTAAACGTACTCAAAGATGCACGGCACGCGGCGCGGATGCTCGGCGCATTGGCGGTGATGCACCGTGCCGTCTTTGGTGATGATGAGTGCTTCGCCCGGCTCAAGGTCGCGCACGATGGTGAACCCTTGCGATTCCAGCGCGACAGACTCGCTGGCAATCATGTATTCATGTCCGCCGTCTTCGGCGTCGCGCACGCCGTAGATAATCGGGCGGATGGCAAACGGGTCGCGGAAGGCGACGAGGCCGTAGCCGCTAATCATCGCGACCACGGCATAGGCGCCGCGCACGCGGCGATGGGTAGCGGCGACGGCGTTGAAGATGACTTCCGGCGTGGGCCGCAGTTGCTGCTGCCGCTGAATTTCGTGGGCGAAAACGTTGAGCAGCGCTTCGGAATCCGAATGTGTGTTGATGTGGCGCAGGTCGCTCTCGTAAATGGCGCGGATGAGCTCGTCGGTGTTGGTGAGATTGCCGTTGTGGGCAAGCGCGATGCCATAGGGCGAGTTCACATACAGCGGCTGCGCCTCGGCGGCGCTCGATGTGCCGGCGGTCGGGTAGCGCACATGGCCGATGCCGTAATTGCCGACGAGGCGCTGCATCTCGCGCTCGCTGAAAACATCACGCACGAGACCGTTGTCCTTGTGCAGGAAAAAGCGCCCGTCCGCGTCGCAGGTGGCAATACCGGCGGCGTCTTGGCCGCGATGCTGCAACACGGTCAGCGCGTCATACAGCGCCTGGTTTACAAAGGATTTGCCCACAATGCCCACAATGCCGCACATACCTGAACTCCCGGAGAAATGAGGCGCGGATTATACGCCCGCCCCGCCGCCTTTTGCCGGGAATTGCTACACTGTCGCCGCCCGTCCCGCCATAAGGAAATGCTATGCCCCGCCTCATTGCCGCCCTTGCGCTCGCCCTGCTCGCCGCCAGCGCGCACAGCCGCGAACCCCCCACCCGACCGTGGCTTGCCGCCGAACACCTCACCGCCGCCATCGCCCGCGAACCGGCAGACACCCTGCCGCCGTTGCCGCAGACC
>NZ_CALJAH010000209.1 GCF_938028185.1 uncultured Cardiobacterium sp.
TATTGATGAGCCGAAATTCCAATTTTTCAATTGTTTGCTGCCCTCACCCCAACCCTCTCTCTTGCTTCGCAAGCAATGCTTGTCCCAAAGGGACTGGAACAGTTCGCGCAGCGAGAGAGGCGTTTATCCGCCGAATTGTAAACAGCCCTTAGGGGAATTGCTATAACTACCCCTGCGGTCTGTTTGATGGATTGGCATCAGATACGCATCCCTTTGGCAATTCTTTCCCGGCGCAGGATGCGCAGCCGGATAATGCTCATGACAAAAAGCCACAGGGCGAATAATTTCATACATCCGACAATAAATGTTTCAAGATTTCTGGCAAAGAAAAAACGACGAATTTTTTGGTTGGCAAAGACTTCTTCTTCACCCTTGTAAACGGCAATGATGAGACCGCTGCTACGCTCATAGGGAATGTATCTGAAACGGTATTCTGCGGAAAAATGTTTTATTTTCGGTTCTTTGCACAAGTATTCGCGCAATCCGATGCATGAAGAATGAAAGTACTGCTTGTCTGCCGTCCGGATAGTGAGGCTTGAAGTGTTTTTTGTTGTTGGCGGGTACCAGGTCGTTTTAACCGGACCATAAATGTCGTAATAAACGCCTTTTTTATAGATGATTTCCGCATCGCCGGTAACGATAAAGACCAATAACATCGCCGTACTCATGATGAGATAGCCCCAGCATTCATCGTAAGTGCTGTATTTCAGGAGCAGTGGGCTTCGGCAAAAATGAATGAAGCCGCCAAAGAAGTTCATGTTATTCCCCGTTTATTCTGCGGCATTGGCGTGCCCTATGCCGCGCCATCGGCGTTAAAGGCCTGTATGGCCGCTGCCACCAGCGGTTGTTCCAGCATCGCGTGCAGCAGGTCGGGCGGGAGGGTGCAGGTATGCGCGCCGGCGTCCAGCGCGTGCAGGATTTGTTGGGTATTTTTGAAGCTCGCGCCCATGATTTGGCAGGGAATAGCGTGATTGTCGTAGTAACGGCGGGTGCTGGCGATGACGGCATAGGGGTCAATGGCGTTGTTTTCCATGCGGTTGATGTAGGGGGCGACGAAGTCGCAGCCGGCAATGCCCGCCAGGATGGCTTGTTCGGCGCTGTAAATGGCGGTACCGAGCAGCGGCAGGTCGAGGCGGTGGGCGCGCATCGCCGCGATGGTTTCGAGTCCGGCGTGATTGACGGGAATTTTGATGCCGAGCGGCGCGTCGGGGAAGGCGGCGAGGATGCGGTGGTAGTCATCGAGCATTTCCGCAGTGGTCGCCCCCAAGACTTGTACGAACACGAGCGGCGGGCGGGTGGCGAGGATGGCGGCGAGTTGCGCCTCGCGCGCATCGCCCTGTTTTTTCAGCAGGGTCGGGTTGGTGGTGATGCCTTTGAGGATGCCAAGCGGCAGGTAACGGGCGATGGCGGCGGGGTCGGCGCTGTCGAGGTACATGGCGATGCTCCGGTTGCGGGTAGTGGCGGCATTATACAAAGTGGCATTTGCCGCAGCGCCCTGCTCCGCAAAATCAGCCCGTTAGCCTTGACCTGGCGCAAGGGCGCTGTTTTGCGATTGTCATGTTTTTTTAATTTCTCTAAGATGACGCGGTTTTCGCCGCCGGGCGTTGTCTGGCGGCGTCTCTCCGCTAATCCTGATATGAGGAGTGTTTATGTTGATCCGTAAAGAGAGTGTCGCCGGGACGGTCGAGTCCAGCGATGTGATGGTCTATGTCGCGCCCGCCGCGTCCGGCGTGTCGCTCACGGTAAACAGCAGCGTCGGCAAGCAGTTTGACGCGCAAATTCGCGCGACGGTTCATGAGGTGCTGGCGCAGCTTGGCGTGCAGGCGGTGGCGCTGAAGCTGGAAGACCGTGGCGCGCTCGATTGTGTGCTGCGCGCGCGGCTGAAAGCGGCGCTGTTACGCGCCACCGATGAACCGGTCGATTGGGGGAAAGTGCTATGAAACTGCGCAGAAGTATGTTGTTCGTGCCGGGCGCGAACGCGGCGATGATCAGCAACACGTTCATTTATAAGCCGGATTCCATCATGTTTGACCTGGAGGATTCGGTCGCGCTCGCCGAGAAGGACACCGCGCGGATGTTGGTCGCGCACGCCCTGCAACACCCGCTTTATCGCGAACTGGAAACGGTGGTGCGCGTCAATCCCCTCGCCTCCGAGTTTGGTTTGCTTGACCTGAACGCGGTGGTGCGCGCCGGTACCGATATCGTCCGCCTACCGAAGACCGACAGCGCGCAGGACATCATCGACATGGACGCCGCCATTACCGCGATTGAAAAGGACTGCGGTCGCGCCGTCGGCAGTACGCAGTTGCTCGCCGCGATTGAATCGGCGCAGGGCATTCTCGCGGTGAACGACATCGCCAAAGCCTCGCCGCGCCTGATGGGTATCGCGCTGGGCGCGGAAGATTATGTGCGCAACATGAAAACGGAGCGCTCGCCGGATGGCATTGAATTGCTGTTTGCGCGCAGCAGCATCCTGCACGCCGCCCGTGCCAACGGCCTGATGGCGTTTGACACCGTCTATTCCGACGCGCGCAACGAGGAAGGTTTCCTGCGCGAAGCGTCGCTGATCAAGCAGCTTGGCTTTGACGGCAAGTCGCTGATTAACCCGAACCAAATTGTGCTGATTCACAACCTGTTCGCGCCGACGCAGAAAGAAGTGGACCACGCCGAGCGGGTCATTGCCGCTGCAGAAGAAGCCGAGCGCAACGGCTCTGGCGTCGTTTCGCTTAACGGCAAAATGGTCGATAGCCCCATCATCGAGCGCGCCAAACTGGTACTGCAACGCGCCGCTGCATCTGGAATTCGGGAGGAATAAACATGAACAGAGAACAACGGGTCAAAGGCGGACTCGCCGCAGCCAACAACCTCAAACCCTTTGCCGTCAGCGAGAAAAAAGTCGTCTTCGGCGAACGCGCGCCGCGCAAAGTGCTGGCCAGCATCGAAGACGCGGTACGCGCCTGCGGCCTCAAGGACGGCATGACCGTCTCCTTCCACCACGGCTTCCGCGGCGGCGACTACACCGTGAACATGGTGATGGACGTGCTTGCCAAAATGGGCTTCAAAAACCTCACCGTCGCCTCCAGCTCGCTCACCGGCGTGCACGCGCCGCTGGTTGAGCACATCAAAAACGGCGTGGTCAGCAAACTCTACTCCTCCGGCCTGCGCGGCAAACTGGCCGATGCCATCTCCGCCGGCATTCTCAAAGAGCCGGTGCAAATCCACTCGCACGGCGGCCGCGTCCACCTCGTCAAAACCGGCGAGCTGAAGATTGACGTCGCCTTCCTCGGCGTGCCGGTCTGCGACCGCTTCGGCAACGCCAACGGCCAGCATGGACAAAGCATCTGCGGCTCGCTCGGCTACGCGATGACCGACGCGCAATACGCCGACAAAGTCGTACTGCTCACCGAAGCGATAGAAGACTTCCCGACCGCACCGCATAGCATCGCGCAGGACGAAGTCGATTACATCGTGCCGGTCGAAGCTGTCGGCGACCCGGCGAAAATCGGCGCGGACGCGACCCGCATGACCACCAACCCGCGCGAGTTGCTCATCGCCCGCCGCTGCGCCGAAGTCATCGCCAAATCCGGCTACTTCTACGACGGCTTCTCGCTGCAAACCGGCACCGGCGGCGCCTCGCTTGCCGTTTCCCGCTTCCTCGAAGACAAAATGCGGCGCGACAACATCACCGCCAGCTTCGGCCTCGGCGGCATCACCGCCACCATGGTGCAGTTGCACGAAAAAGGGCTCATCAAAAAACTGCTGGACGTACAGAGCTTTGACGCCGACGCCGCCAAATCCCTGGCGCGCAACCCGAACCACATCGAAATCAGCGCCAACCAGTACGCCAACTACGGCTCCAAAGGCGCATCGGTCGAACAACTCGACGTCGTCGTACTGAGCGCGCTGGAAATCGACACCGGTTTTAACGTGAACGTGCTCACCGGCTCGGACGGCGTGCTGCGCGGTGCCTCCGGTGGTCACTGCGACACCGCCGCCAACGCGCGTCTGGCCATCATCGTCGCCCCGCTGGTACGCGGTCGCATCCCGACCGTAGTCGATGAAGTCATCACCTGCATCACCCCCGGCGAACACATCGACATCCTCATCACCGACCACGGCATCGCCGTCAACCCGCGCCGCCCGCAACTGGCACAACGCCTACGCGACGCCGGGGTTGAACTGACGACGATAGAAGACCTGTACCAGCGCGCCATCGCACTCACCGGCAAACCGGAAAAAATCCGCTTCACCGACAAACCGGTCGCCATCGTGCGCTACCGCGACGGCAGCGTCATTGACACCGTCTATCAGGTGGCGGATTGAGGCGACATCTCCCCTCCCCCTGTGGGGGAAGGGGCGGGGGTGGGGTTACTGGCGGTACGCCCGTTGTTTCGGGCGGTGTTTCGTTTACATACACCTTCCCCGCTATCGTGTATGTAAATGGCAGTTACAACAACCGTTGCCCGTACTCCCGCCGCGATTCCCCCCTCCCCCTGTGGGGGAGCACTACTGTCCGGAATAAAT
>NZ_CALJAH010000210.1 GCF_938028185.1 uncultured Cardiobacterium sp.
CGCGCTGCAACCCACCGATCTCACCATCGAAAACGGCGAAATGGCTGCGCTGCTCGGCCCCTCCGGCAGCGGCAAAACCACCCTGCTGCGCCTCATCGCAGGACTCGAAAGCGCCGACGGCGGCCAAATCCGCCTGAATGGCCGCGACGTTACCCACGTGCCGGTGCGCGAGCGCCACATCGGCTTCGTCTTCCAGCACTACGCACTCTTCAAACACCTCACCGTCGCCGACAACATCGCCTTCGGCCTCACCATCCAGCCGCGCTACCAGCGCCCGGCGAAAGCGCGCATCCGCGAAAAAGTCGCGCAACTGCTCGACATGGTGCAGCTTGCCGACATGGGCGGCCGTTACCCGGCACAACTCTCCGGCGGGCAGCAACAGCGCGTCGCGCTGGCGCGGGCGCTGGCTACCGAGCCGGAAGTCATCCTCTTTGACGAACCCTTCGGCGCGCTCGACGTACAAGTGCGGCACGACCTGCGCCTCTGGCTGAAAGCACTACAACGCGAACTGCGCTTCACCGGCGTCTTCGTCACCCACGACCGCGAAGAAGCGCTGGATCTGGCCGACCGCATCGTCGTCATGCGCAACGGCGCCATCGCACAAAACGCCGACCCGCAGCAGCTTTACGCCGACCCCGCCGACGCGCAAGTCTTCAACTTCATGAGCGACACCCGCCGCTTCCCGGCACACATCGCAAACCACATCCTCCACAGCGGACGCGGCTGGGCAAAAGCCGAACGTTACCTTGATGACGGCGACGGCGAACTCGCCCTGCGCGTGCAGGACCTCGAACTCACTGCCCACCCGCCCGGCCACGTCCAGCTCCCCGTCATCATCGAACACAACACCCTGCTCGGCGCCAACTACCGCCTGACCGTCAAGAACCAGGGCTGGGGTGATGATGCCCGCTGGCAACTGCCACTGCCCGCACAAACCTGGCTGCGTCAGCCGCTGCAACCCGGTCAGCGCATCTATCTCAACCCGCGCCGCCTCTACTTCCTCCGCGCAAACGGCGCAGTAGAAGCGCTGTTCCGCGACGAAACATGACCATCCCCCCACCTGCCGCGCCACTTGACCACAATCAAACCAGCCCCCGCCGTCCCGTGTGATATAGTTGCGCGCGCCGTGTGTAAAACCGTGAAAAATCGTTCATAGTTCACAGGCATCCCCCATCCAACCCAGGAGCAACCCATGAAAAAAATCCTCATCCTCGGCGCGCTGGTCAGCAGTGCAGCAATGGCAGCAGGCGACCTGCAAGTCAGCAACTGCCTCATCCAGGAAGTCATCCCCGGCAAACAAATGACCGGCGCCTTCTTCGACATCGAAAACAAGGGCAAAGAAACCGTCAAACTCACCAGTGCCAGCGCCGACAAAATCACCAGCCACGTTGAGCTGCACGAAATGATCCACAAAGACGGCAAAATGGAAATGAGCCAAATCCAGGAATATGACGTCACCCCCGGCCTCCACCACTTCAAAAAAGGCGGCTACCACGTCATGCTGATGCAAATCGACAAAAAGAACTTCCCGAAAGTCGGCGAGAGCTACCCGCTCGAATTCAAACTGGGCAATGGCGAAACCCTCAAATGCGACGCCAAAACCATCACCGTCAAAGAAGCCATCGAACACTTCAAAGTAGAAGGCGACAAGGCGGGTGCGCACGGCCATGACATGAAAGGTCATGACATGAAAGGCCATGACATGAAAGGCCATGACATGAAAGGCCATGACATGAAAAAAGAAGGCCATGAACACCAGCCGACAAAAGACGCACCGAAAGGCTAACCGCGCCTGAGCTGCCCACACGCCCCTTTCCTGCCTGACGGGAAAGGGGCAAAAAAATGCCCCGCCAACCACCCCGCACCACCATGAAAAAACCCCTGCTCCTCGCCATAACCCTTGCCTGCGCCGCCCTGCTCGCCCTCGGCTACCACTACAGCAAAACGCTGACCCCCGAAACCGTGCTGCAACAACTGTTCGACATGAACGCCCCGGCGCGCTACGCCTTCGTCAGCGATACCGACGCCCCGAAACTCGCGGTGATTGACCTCGAAAGCAACCGCCAGACCAGCCTGCTGGAACTCGCCCAACCCGCGCGCAACCTCACCATCCACAAAACCCTCGGCCTGCTCGCCTACAACGACGGCGGCGACCGCATCACCATCCGCCAGCTCGGCGACCACAGCGAAAAAAACCATCAACTGCCCCACCCCGTCACCCGCCTCCAGTTCGACGCCGACAGCCCCTGGCTCATCGCCGGTGGCGCCGACCGCATCACCCTGCTCAACAGCGAAAGCGGCGAAACGCGCACCCTGGACGGCTACCACCACATCAGCGCCTGGCTCTACAGCCCGCTGGCGCGCCAACTGTGGATACTCGACGACAGCCCGGCGCTCTACCGCTACAGCCTGAACGAACAAAACCGGCAGCGCTACCCGCTGCCCGACGACTGGCACGACCTCACCGCCGCCGCCATCAGCCCGGACGAACAAAACCTGCTCTTTGGCGCGACCACCGCCAGCAACCAGCACCTCGGTATCAACTGGAACACCGAAACGGCGACCATCGCCCAACAAATCCCGCTGACTGCGCCGCTGGTACAACCCTACATTGACAACAACGGCCAGCTCTACCTCTACATCAGCCGCGACGGTAACGGCCACATCATTCCGCGCAACGACCCCGCTGCCGCACAAACCATCCACGCACCGAACCCGACCGACCGCTACGCCACCGGCTGGCTCGACACCCGCCTCATCGCCGTCGGCCAAAGCCTGAAAAGCTGGAACCTCTACGCGCCCGCGCAGGCACAAGAGCACGACGAACAGCCGCTGCCCGCCGCCACCCGCGCGCTCTTTATCACCGCCGACAGCAAAACCGCGCTGATCGTGAGCGACAACACCCCGGCGATTACCGCCTACGACCTGCGCGACGGCGGCCTGCAAACCATCGCCCTAAGCGGCATCACCCGCCCGCAAAACCTCATCATGGGCGCGGGTAATACCCTCTGTCACTAGGTGCTGTTTGCAAAATAAAGCCCCCGTCGTACTGGCGGGGGGCTTTGTTTTGAAGAAATATAAATTTCTTACAAATATCCCTGTTGCGGCAATATTTATACGCTTTTTTACACGCTCAAAGATTCTTCAAACTTCGGAGGAGAAAAATTTTACGCCAATATTGTCTGTCATCAATTCTTTTACTCCAAAGCATCGCTTTATCGACATTAGATGGTACACCTTCTTCACCTTCAGCATAGATAAGGACCAAAAGCGATGCAGCATCATAATTTCCGACATCCGCTGACCTTTCTAAATAATCAACAGCTTTCTTTATATCTTTGGGGTAGCCCATACTGCCTTCATAATATCCCATGGCGATTGTCGACAAAGCTGAAAGACTTCCTGCCTGACTCGCTTTCTCCCACCATTCATGTGCCTTGCCATTATCTTTTTTGACGCCCGTGCCATCACGATACATCACCGCCAGTTTATGCATTGCTTCGGGATCGGGTTTTTCTTGGGCAGCGGCTTTTTCATACCATTCTTTGGCCTGTTTCAGGTCTTTAGCAACGCCATCGCCATCTTCGTAAGTAGCGCCTATTTGCGTCATGGCATATGAATAACCCTGTGCGGCTGCTTGATCCCACCATTTTCGTGCTTCTTGATAATCTTTTTTTATCTCAGCGAGATAGCCCAACCAATATTAAGCCGCAGGATCATCTTGGGCAGCCGCTTTTTCCAGCCAAATTTGTGCTTCTGCAAAATCAGCTTCTTTCCCGCCAATATAATCGTTCCCCCAAAGATAAACCAGGGCGAGCGCTGTACGTCCTTGAGCATAACCTTGTTCGGCTGATTTTTTATACCAGTTAAATGCTTCTTTAATATTTTGCTTGAATCCATGTCCAAACGCATACATTTGTCCAATACGGAATTGGGCTTCTGCATCTCCTGCTTCTGCTTTTGGCTGCCATTCTTTCATTGCGGCAATATAATCCGGCGTCTCTTCAACGGCAAAGGCTGGTAACGATGAAAATAGGAAAAATGTAAAGATAGATAAAAGGATTTTTGAAGGCATGGGTTTCTCCTGTGATTTGTAAAAAGGAAGTTCATTTTGGCAGATTGCCTGATGCCAAACAAGACATAAAGAAAAACCGTCCGCTGGTGCGGACGGCCTGAGCAGCAGCCAGGCATGGGCGGCGACACTACCCAGTGCGGGGAGATAAGCTTGTAGGTTGGGTTAGCGCGCAGCGCGTAACCCAACAACGGAACAGGTTCGGCATTCGGTTTGTTGGGTCTCTCTCTCTCGCTGCGCGAGCAATACTTGTCGCTACGCGAGATTTGCCGTCAATAAAAACCACGTAGGGGCGCCTAGGACGAAGTCCGTAACCGCCCGAACCATGGCACAGGCGGTTACGGCGCAAACGTCTAACCGCGCTTGCGGCTATCCGCCCTGCTCGCGGAAATCATCACCGACGAAGACGCGCAGCGGGTTGCCGCGTTGCAACTGCCAATGCTGCTGGCGGGCATCGGCGCGGCGGTCGGCCGCTGCCGCCTGTTGCAGCGCGGCGTGTTGCGCATGCAGGCGGGCAACGGCAAGGCGTTTGTTGGCGTGTTGCGAGCGTTCGTCCTGCACCTTGACGCGCAGGCCGCTCGCCGTGTCTTCCGCCCAGACGGCGCTGCGCGTTTTGTTGACGTGCTGCCCGCCCTTGCCGCTTGCCTTGCAGGTTTGAATGGCAACATCGCCGCGCGGAATGGCGTGCGCCGCCGCCAGCGGGAAGACGCCGACGTACCAGTTTTTGCGCGGGTGTTTCGGGCGGATGCGGCTCTGCCAAATCCATTGAATTGTCCCCGTCCAGCGCGCGGCGAAGGCTGCAATGCCATTGCCTTGCAGCGCAATCACCGCAGAATGGATGCCGTGCGCGCTGCGGTTTTCCGCGACAACGCGGGCGCGGATGCCCGCCGCCTGCGCCTCATTCAGCAGGCGGTCGCGGACGTGCGCGGCGGCGCGTTGGCATTCGCCCGGCTCCTGTGCGGCGCTGATTTGTAGCTGCATCATGCGCCGTCCCCCCGCGTTTTGTAGGTGATGAGCGGCGCGAGGCGGACGACCGGCTCAATCAGCCCGTGCGCAACGAGGGCGGCGATGGTGTGCTCGATGTTGCGGTACGCCTGCGGCGCTTCGTCGTAAAGCAGGGTTTTGTCGGCGCAGATGACGTGGCCGCCAAAGGGATTGCGCATGAGTTCCGCCGGGCGGTATTTGCCGGAAAGCCGCGCCTTGCAGGCGCCACGTTGCCATTTGCGCCCGGCACCGTGCGCGAGGCTGGCAAGGGTGCCCGCGTCCCGTCCGGTCGGGCGGACGAGGTAGCTGTGGCTGCCGCGCGAACCGGCAATGACGACCAGACCACTATCGGCAGGCGCCGCACCTTTGCGGTGCAGCCAGCCGCCCCGGTGGGTGGTGAGCTGGTTGTGGATGCTGTCGCTGATGAGGCGGTGCGCGCAGCCGAGCTGTTGCGCGAGGCGGGCGGCAATCAGTGTGCGGTTGGCGATCGCATAGGCGCAGGCGGCATCGTGCGCGGCAAGGTAGGCCGCCGCTTCCGCGCTGTCGGCGGTGAGCGGTTCGTGGCCGTGGCGCTCGATGTGGTCGCGCAGGATGGCGCCGCCGTAGCCGCGCGAACCGCTGTGAACAAAGAGGTAAAGTGCGTCGGCATCGAAGCCGGGCGGCAGTTGCGCTGGCGCAAGGACGGCATCAACGCGGTGGATTTCCGCGAAGTGGTTGCCGCCGCCGATGGTGCCGAGCGCGTGGCGGTAAGGGATGTCGCCCGTGCCGAGCAGGGCGGCGATGGCGTCTTGCCAGTCGTCGCCGGGCGGCGTTTCCAAATCGCCGATGCGGCGCAGCAGCTTGTCGACGCTGTGTTTGCGCGCGGCGAGGTCGGTCTGCCACAGCGCCATGCCGCAGCCGATGTCGCTGCCAATCAGCGCCGGATAGAGATGGCTTTCGCTGAAGAATGCCGCGCCGACGGGATAGCCGCGACCGGGATGCAGGTCAGGCATGGCGGCGGCAGCGTGGATGTGCGTCAGTGATGCGGTGCGGGTGAATTGCTGGATGGCGCTGCCTTCGGCAGCGGTTTTGTGGTCGGCAATGATGACCATGGAGGTTTGATTGCCCATAAGTATTCCTGAATGAAAGACAAATTGCGGACGCAGCTGTGCCGTGTCCGGGGGTTGCAATCACGCAGGCGGGCGGTTGAGGTCGCTTAGGCGCGGTGATTGCAAGGGGTGATGTGCGTGATGATGGGCATCATGGGAACCTCCTTGCGGTTGAGCGGGTGAAAAACGGCGCGGATTATAGGGAGCGTGTCGCGTGCTGGCAACAGGATTGTTGTGCAAGTGCGACAAGATGCACGGTGGCGGCGGGCGGGCTAGAATGGCTGGCGTTCCATTTGCGGAGGAAAAATGAATAAAGCGACACCTCAAAAATCACGTCCCACCGATTGGAATAGTTTTCTTGACCTGCTGGAAGATAGCAATATGGATCCGGCAATGAATCCCTTTGCCCGCAGCGCCGCCGATAATGCGCCGCATACCCGCGACCCGTTTGCAGGATGGCAGGAATGAATGCCTGCCCCAACTCCAATAAAAATCCATGAGCATCTTCGTCCGCCTCTTTCTCGTTTACGGCCTTGCCCTCACCCTCGGCGGCGCGCTGCTCCTGCGCGACGTACAACAACAAATCCGCCCCGGCATGAAAGAAGTGCTGGAAGACACGCTTGCCGACAACGCCCACGCCCTTGCCGCCACGCTTGCCCCGGCGCTGGAAAACGGCACCATCCATGACCCCGCCTGGCAGGCGAGGCTGCGCGCCGAACTCGCCCGCCCGCAAGACGTCCACATCAACCAGCACCACAAAACTGCGAGCCGCCAGCAACTCATCATCACCGATGCGCGCGGCACCGTCCTTTTCCACAGCGACCCGGCGGAGACCGGCAAAGATTACAGCCGCTGGAACGACATCCTCCGCACCCTGCGCGGGCAGTACGGCGCGCGCAGTACCCAGGGCACGATGTACGTCGCCGCGCCCGTCCACGCCGCCGATGGCCGCCTGCTCGGCGTGGTCAGCCTTGGCAAACCCGCCACCGACCTCGCCCCCTACCAGCAACAAATGCAGGACGACCTACGCCAGAGCGGCCTGCTCTACCTCGGCGCGACGCTTGCCCTCATCGCCCTGCTCACCCTGTGGATACGGCGCAGCATTGACCGCGTCCGCCGCTACGCCACTGCGCACGCGCCGATTCCACCCGCACCGCGCTTCCACCTCGCCTCCGAACTGAACCGCCTCACCGCCGCCATCGGCAAAATGCGGCGCGAGCTGGAAGACCGCGCCTACGTCACCCGCTACATCGAAACCCTCACCCACGAGCTGAAAAGCCCGCTCACCGCCATCAGCGCCAGCGCCGAACTGCTGCAAGACGACCTGCCCGCCGCCGACCGCGCCCGCTTCGCCGCCAACATCGCCCAACAAAGCACGCGGCTGCACCGCCTGGTGCAGCGCCTGCTGCAACTGTCGCGCATCGAAAAAGAACCCGTCCACAAACAGCTGCTTGACCTCGCCGCCCTCTGGCGCAAACAGCAGCGCGAACAACAACCGCGCCTCGCACAAAAAAATCTCACCCTGCGCCTCATCCATAACGGCAACGCGGCGGACGAGGCCACCGCCATCTCGCTCCGTGCCGACCCGTTCTGGCTGGAGCAGGCACTGACCAACCTGCTCGACAACGCCATCCGCGAAGCGCCGGACGGCAGTGCCATCAGCCTCACCGTCAGCCAAAACCGCAGCGAGACCCGCCTTGCGCTGCATAACCCGACACGCGCGCCGCTGCCGGATTACGCGCTGCCGCGCCTGTTTGAGCGCTACTACACCCTGAACCGCAAAGAAAACAGCGGTCTCGGCCTGACGCTGGTCGCACAAATCGCCGAACAGCACGGCGGCACGGTGCGCGCGGAAAACAGCGATGGCGGCTTGCGCATCACGCTGGTGTTGCCGTCATAAATAGCACTTGGTGCGCGACCGCCCCCTGCAGGGCAAGCCCACAGGGTGGTGTCCTAAAATGTATGCTGATATAGCCATCCACCGAAAGTTTCAGACAAGGCGCGTCGCCGAAGACAGTACGCATTTGTACGGCG
>NZ_CALJAH010000211.1 GCF_938028185.1 uncultured Cardiobacterium sp.
AGGGGACATATCGACGGCTTGCCTCGCTTCGTTCACTACATCGAAAAGTGCTTCTCCACGATTTTGAACAGGTTCTTGGAGGCTGTTTACCATTTGAATCCCCCTCATATTCGCCCCCTTCCCGGCGCGGGGAGGGGGTTCTGTTTTTTCCAACCTGCAAGGAGACTGCATGACCGCCCTGTTTACCACTGCCTTCATCTACCTCGCCGCCGCCGTCCTCATCGTGCCGCTGTCAAAACGCCTCGGCCTCGGCTCGGTGCTTGGCTACCTGCTCGCCGGGATTCTCATCGGCCCGACCCTGCATCTGGTCGGCCAGGAAACGCACGACGTGCAACATGTTGCCGAATTTGGCGTGGTGATTATGCTGTTCCTCATCGGCCTCGAACTGGAACCGGCGATGCTGTGGAAACTGCGCGCCAAACTGCTCGGCCTCGGCGGGCTGCAAGTCATCGGCACCATCGCCGCCATCGCGCTGCTTGCCCTGCTGCTCGGCCAGCCATGGCAGGTGGCGATTACCGCCGGTTGCGTGCTGGCGTTGTCTTCTACCGCGATCGTTCTGCAAACCCTGGGCGAAAAAGGGCTTCTGAACAGCCCCGGTGGCCAGGCGAGCTTTTCCGTCCTGCTTTTTCAGGACATCGCCGTCATCCCGATGCTGGCGCTCCTGCCGCTGATTGCCCTGCCGGAGCTGACGGCGGCGGCGTACGGCGCGGGCGGCCATGAGACGACGCTGTTTGAGGGATTACCCGCCTACCTCAAAGCGCCCGTCGTCCTCGCCATCGTCATCGGCCTCATCGTCGCCTTCCACTACCTCTCGCACCCGTTTTTGCGCTACATCGCCCGCTCGCGCATGCGCGAAGTCTATACCGCAACCGCCTTGATGCTCGTCGTCGGCATCGCCGCGCTGATGAACCTCATCGGCCTCTCGCCCGCGCTTGGCGCCTTCATCGCCGGCGTGGTACTGGCGGACAGCGAATACCGCCACGAACTGGAAAGCACGCTGGAGCCGTTCAAAGGCCTCCTGCTCGGCCTGTTCTTCATCACCGTCGGCGCGGGCATCGACTTTGAGCTGCTGCGCCACGAATACCACATCATCCTCGCCCTCACCGTCGCCGTCATGACGATCAAAGCGGCGGTGCTTTACCTGCTGGGCAAAATCTTCCGCCTGCGTGGCACCGGCCTGCCGCTCTTCACCCTGGCGCTGGCGCAGGCGGGCGAATTCGGCTTCGTCCTCCTCTCCTTCGCGGTGCAGCAC
>NZ_CALJAH010000212.1 GCF_938028185.1 uncultured Cardiobacterium sp.
CCGGTTTTCAGTTTCCTACACAAGCATACGGAAAAATGCGGTTCTCCAAGATTTTAAACAGGCTCTGAGACTTTCGGTGAACGGCTATATTTGAGAACGCAATCGCTGCCGCTCAGGGGTTGATGTGTTCGAGGATGCGTTGGGTCAGGATTTTTTCGCCGGAGCCGGTGAAGTGGATGCCGTCGCCTTTGCGCACCGCCACCGGTTTGCCGCGTTCGTCCGGCAGGAAGGCGGTGTAGCTGCCGTCGGCCTTGGCGAAGAGGCGGTTGGTGTTCTGGTAGTGCTGTTGCGCGTTTTCGACTTCTTCGGCGATGATCTGGTCGAGGTAGGTGATTTTTTTGCTGTATTTCGGCGCTTTCATCAGCGGCGGTCCGATCCACAGGGTTTGGGCGCCGCGCGCCGCCGCCGTTTGCAGGATTTTGCGGATTTCGCCGCGATAGTAGGCTTCCCATTCGGGGGTGCCGAAGTGCATATAGTGTTTGGGGTTGGCGGGGTTCGGCGTGTCCTGCGGGTCGTTCGCACCCAGGAGGACGATGATGAGGCGCACGTCCGGGTTTTCTTCGAGTTGGGCGGCGAGGTTTTCCGGCCAGTTGTAGTAGCCGGGGAAGCGCAGGCCGCTGCTCGGTTTGCCCCGGTTGATGCTTTTGATGTGGTGGCGGGCGAGCAGTTCGCGCTGGATGTGCGGCGCGAGCGATTGCATCATCGAGTCGCCGATGAGCAGCACGCGGTCGCCTTCGCCGAGGCGGATCGGGGTTTTGCCCGCAGGCGCGGCTTCGGTGGTGTCGCTGGCGGTGTCTTCCGGCGGGATGTCGGCGTCAAGGGTGAGGGCGGTGTCGTTGTCGGGGTTGTCGTCGCTGTTGAAGCGGGGAACGCGCTGGATGGTGTTGTGCGTCCAGTCCTGCCCGGCGGGAAGGTAGGTGTTGGCGGCGATGGGGTGGCGGTGTTGCCACGGGGTATCGTCGGCGGGGGCGGGTTGCGGTGCAGGCGCGACGGTTTTGGCGGCGGCGGTGGCGACGGGTACGGGGATGCTGGCGGCGTGGTGGCCGCCCGCGCCGAGGAGGCGCCCCAAGGCTTGTTTGAGCGCGTCGCCGCTGCGCCAGAGGGCGTTGTTTTGCAGGGCGGCGAGCGGCGACTGGCGGTAGTAGGTTTGTTGCCAGTATTGTTCGATGTTGTGTTGCATCAGCCAGAGCGCAAGGATGAGGCTGCTGGCGAGGGTGGCGAGGATTTTCAGGCTGCGGATGGGCATGGCGGTTCAGTAGTTGCTGTAGAGGATATCGGGAATGCCTGCGGGGGCGCAGGCGGTGATGGTGAGCAGCGCGGCGGTGAAGAGCAGCGCCTGGCTGTACCACGGCAGGCGGCTCCAGCGGGCGGCGGCGTGTTCTTGCCATCCGGCGCTGCGCGGGTAGAGGTAAAGGAGAAGGTTAAAGGCGGCGATGAAGGCGAGCGCGGCGGCGGGCGCGTGCAGGCTGATGTTGCCGCCGAGTGCGCGGAAGATGGCGCGGGTGTTGTCGGCGTCGTTGCTGTAAAACACCGCCCAGGTGAGGACGATGTAATGGATGGTGCCGTAGCGGGCGAGTGCCGGGCTGAGCGTGGCGACGGCGTTTCTGCCCATGAGGCGGTCGCCGAGGTTGAGCAGGATGAGGCCGCCCGCGTGCATCGCCCCCCAAATGAGGTAGTTGGCGCTGGCGCCGTGCCACAGGCCGGAGAGGAGCATGGCGATGGCGACGTTCACTTGCGTGCGCAGCAGGCCGCGCCGGCTACCGCCGAGCGGGATGTAGAGGTAATCGCGTATCCAGCTGGAGAGGCTGATGTGCCAGCGGTGCCAGAAGTCGCGCAGGTTGGCGGCGGCGTAGGGCTGGTTGAAGTTTTCCGGGATGCGGATGCCGAGCAGCAGCGCGATGGCGGTGACGAGCTCGGTGTAGCCGGAGAAGTCAAGGTAGATTTGCAGGGTGTAGGCGTAGAGCGCGGCGAGGACTTCGGCGGGCTGGTATTGTTCGGGGTTGCCGAGGATGGGCGTCACCCAGTTTTCTTTGAGCCAGGCTTCGAGCCAGAGGATTTTGGTGAGCGCGCTGATGAGGAGGATGAAGATGCGGCCACTGTCGCCGACGGCACGCGGCGCGGTGGCGGCGTATTGCGGCAGCATTTCGCTGGCGCGGCAGATAGGGCCGGCGATGAGTGTCGGGAAAAAGGCAAGGAAGAGGCAGAGGCGTTCGGGTTTTTCCACGGTGATTTGCACGCGGTAGGCGGCGACGAGGTAGGTGATGGAGTGGAAGGTGTAGTAGGAGATGCCGACCGGCAGCAGGATTTCCACCGCAGGCAGTTGCCAGGAGATGCCGAGCGCGTCCAAGAGGCTTTGGCTGTGAACGCGGAAAAAGTCCAGGTATTTCATCAGGCAAAGGTGGCCGATGGCGACGGCGATGGCGATTTTCAGCGCGCGCTTGCTGCGGTAATACTGGATGTGGCGCGCGGCGAGGTAGATAAAGGCCGAATACAGCAAAAGTTCGAGCGCAAACAGCAGGCTGTAGGTCGCGACCAGCGCGTAGCTGGCGGCGAGCAACAGGTGGTTTTGCAGGTCGAGGCGGCGGCGCAGGCTCCAGTACAGCGCGAAGAAGGGCAGAAACGCCGCGATGAATTCGGGGGAAAGGTAACTCATGGGGCGACATTATCGCGGAAAGTGCAAACATTAACAATCTGTATAGACACAGCAAGCTGCGTGAAATTTTTGCGCGCCGGGCGCGGCACCACCAAACAGGAATTATTGACATTAGATGTAACGCCCGGCATGATGCCCGCGTTTTTCCGCTGTCCGGGGGTAATCATGTTGAAAAAATTGGTAAAAATGGCGTGCTGTCTGGTCGCGCTGGCGCTGTTTCCGGCGCAGGCAGAAGTCAGGACGCTGCATGACGTGCTGGGGCGCGAAGTGCAGGTGGATGTGCCAGTCAAACGCGCCATTTTGACGTTTTACTATCCCGACTATATCGCTGCGACCGGCGCCGAGAATTTCAAAAACGTCGCCGGGATTTCGCGCGAGTTTTGGGAGAAATTCAATCCGGGCAGTTGGGCGCTTTATACCGCGAAAATACCGGGGTTGAAAGAAATCCCCGATGTGGGTTACGTCATCAGCAATACTTTTTCGCTGGAAAAGGCACTGGCGCCCAAGCCGGATGTGCTGGTGATTCCGAAAGTGCAATATGAAGCGCTGGCGGAACAATTACCGCGCTTTGCAGCGGCGGGCATTCCGGTAGTGGTCGTTGATTTCAATGACCAGACGGTAGAAAACCATACCAAAAGTATCCGCCTCTTTGGCCAGTTGGCAGGCACCGAAGCACGCGCCGAAAAAATTGCGCAGGAATACGCCGACGGTATCGCCGATATTCAACAACGGGTCAAAGCAGTAAACCAACCCAAGCCGAAAATCTATATCGAATTTGGCAACAAAGGCCCGGACGAATACAGCTACACCTTTGGCAAAAATATGTGGGGCGCGATTGCTGATACCGTCGGCGGCGACAATATCAGCGCGCCGCATATTGCCACCTGGGGGCAGATTACCCCGGAACAATTACTCATTGCCCGCCCGGATGTCATCATGATTTCCGGCACGGAGTTGGAACACGACAGGAATCCGAATGTGATGTCGATGGGTATCGGTATCAGCGAAAAAGATGCGCGGCAACGCCTCAACGGCTTTATCAACCGCACCGGCTGGGCGGATTTGCCTGCGGTGAAAAACAACCGCGTCTATGGCCTCTATCACACCATGTCGCGCTCGATTACCGACCTTGCCGCCGCGCAATTCATGGCGAAAGCACTTTATCCCGAAGCCTTCCAGGATATTGACCCGGAAAAAACCTGGCAGGATTTCCACAAAAATTATTTGCCGGTAGCGCCGCAGGGAACGTTTTTCCTTTACCCGGAGCCGCGCTAATTGTGCAACAGGCTGTTGCACAATTAGCGTAGCCCGTAAAAATTTGTGCAAGCACCGCTTGCACAATTGCATTTATTCCCACCCGCCGCATTAAAATCCCCCGCCGCCCTTGCGCCCCAGGTGGCGGGGATTATTCCAGGAGGCGCCTCATGAGCCATTCCTTTTTCATTCACAATCAGGAGCTTTTATGCTGAAAAAACTGCTCGCCGCTGCCGTGGTGGCCGCTGCCATGATCGCCGCCCATGCGGAAGTCAAAACCATCAAGGACGTCCTCGGACGTGAAGTCAAAGTCGATGTACCTGCCAAGCGCGTCGTCCTCGGCTTCTATTACACCGACTACCTCGCCGTTGGCGGCGAAAAAGCGCTCGACAACGTCGTCGGCTTTTCCAAAGCGGTATGGACGGACTGGACGCCCACCAGTTGGGAAGTTTATAGCAAGGCTTTGCCGAAATTGAAGGAACTGGCTGATGTTGGCGAGGTTGAAGTCGGCACCTTTTCCGTAGAAAAAGTGCTGGCACTGAAACCGGATTTGGTTGTCCTCGGTGATTGGCAATGGCAGGTCATTCAGGATGATTTGGAGCCGCTGGAAAAAGCGGGTATTCCGGTAGTCGTCCTCGATTACAACAAAGAACAACTGCCGCTGCACCTCGAATCTACCCGCGTTCTTGGTGAAATCACCGGTCAGGAAGCGCGTGCCAAGGAAATTTCTGATTGGTACAAAGGTATCGTCGATGATATCCACGACCGCGTGAAGAAATCCGGCCAACCGAAACCGAAAATTTATCTGGAATTCGGCAACAAAGGCCCGAGCGAATACGGCAACAGCTTCGGCAACACCATGTGGGGTCCGCTCGCCGAACAGGCACAAGGCGATAATATTGCCGTTGGCCATGTGGAATATGCAGGTCCGATGAACCCGGAACAAGTCATCGTTTCCAAGCCGGAAGTGGTCGTCATTACCGGGCGCGAAACCGAATTGAAAAAGAATGCGGAAGCGCTGGTGATGGGCATCAACATCGACAAAGCCGAAGCGGCAAAACGCCTGAACGGCTACAAAAACCGCACCGGTTGGGCTGACCTGCCGGCGATTAAAAACAACCGCCTCTACGGCATCTACCAAGGCGCATCACGCAGCCTGACCGACGCCGCCTCGATGCAATACATCGCCAAAGCGCTTTACCCCGAAGCCTTTGCCGACGTCGATCCGCTGCAAACCTACCTCGACTTCCACAAAAAATACCTGCCGGTCGTCCCGGAAGGCACTTTCTACCTGAAAGCGGAGTAATCCGTGCCGCAACAACTCGTCCATGACACGATTGCCGCCCACCGCCGCCGTGAAAAGCGGCGGTGGCTCATTATGCTGGCCTTCGTCATCTTCTGCTTCATCACCCTCGTCCTCGATCTCACTAACGGCGCCGCTGGCGGACAAATCAGCGCGCGCAACGTCTTGGACGCCCTTTTGCAATTCCGCGACACGCCGCCGGACACCGCCTTTAACGCCGCCGACCTCTGCCGCAATTACCCGCTGGCCGCCAGCTGCGTCGCCGACGGGCAGGGTAGCAGCAGTTGGCAGGGCATGCTCTACTGGTGCGCCGAACACTGGCAGGCCTTCAAAAACTGGCTTGCGCCGCACTGGTACCACTTCCAGCAATGGCTCGGCGTCGCTGGCGTGGACAAAATCACCTACATCATCGTCAACGACCTGCGCCTGCCGATTGCGCTGATGGCACTGGTCGCGGGCGCGGCGCTCGGCGCGGGCGGTGCGGAAATCCAAACCCTGCTCAACAACCCGATGGCAAGCCCCTACACCCTCGGCATGGCAGCAGCGGCGGGTTTTGGCGCGGCGCTGGTGGTCGTCTTCGGCACCTTCGGCATGAGCGTTTACATCGCCCAGCCGCTGATGGCATTCATCATGACCATGGTCGCCGCCGGCATCATGTTCATCTTCGCCTCAATGCGCCGCTTCTCCTCGGCAACCCTCGTTCTGGTCGGTATCGCCTTGCTCTTCATCTTCCAGTCCGCCTCCTCGCTGATGCAATACATCGCCACCCCGGAAGAATCGCAAAAAATCCTCTTTTGGCTCTTCGGCGCGCTCAGCAAAGCCAAATGGGCGACACTCGGCATCACCACCGTCGTTACCCTCATCTGCACCCTGCTGCTCTTTAGCAACGTTTGGCAGCTGACCGCCCTGCGCCTCGGCGAAGCGCGCGCCGCCAGCATGGGCGTGAACCTCGCCGCGCTGCGCATGCGCGTGCTGGTCATCGTCGCAGTGATGACCGCGACCGTCATCAGCTTCGTCGGCACCATCGGCTTCATCGGGCTCGTTGCGCCGCACGTCGCGCGCATGCTCGTCGGCGAAGACCAGCGCTACTTCCTGCCAACCTCGATGCTCACCGGCGCCGCCTTCCTCTCCGCCGCCTCGGTGCTGTCCAAACTCATCAACCCCGGCGCGGAATTCCCCATCGGCATCATCACCTCCTTCATCGGCGTGCCGTTCTTCTTCTGGATCATCCTCTCAAGGAAAACAAGCACATGATGAAACTGGAACAAGTCACCATCCACCGCGGCCACCTCTGCGTTGCCGACCACATCTCGCTCGAACTGCACCCCGGCAAAAGCTACGCCGTGCTGGGGCCAAACGGCGCGGGCAAATCCTCGCTGGTGAAAACCCTCTTTGCCGAAATCCCGCACAAAGGCAGCATCCGCTACCAGGACAAAACCCTCGGCCATACCAACCACATGGCTTGGCGCAAACCCATCGGCTACATGCCGCAGGACACCGTCGTCGATGCCTCGCTGACCGCACTTGAAGTCGTGCTGCTCGGACAAATGAGCAGCCTCACTATGCGCGTCTCTGACGACCAACTGGCGCGCGCAGTCGATATGATGCACAGCCTCGGCATCGCGCATCTCGCCGAACGCGACGTTCTCGCCCTCTCCGGCGGGCAGCGGCAAATGGTGATGTTCGCGCAAGTGCTGCTGCGCGACCCGCAAATCCTCATGCTGGACGAACCGGTGAGCGCGCTCGACATGCACCACCAATGCGTCTTGCTCGAAGCGGTGCGCCACCACACGCGCGAACGCCAACTCATCACCCTGATGATATTGCACGACCTGAACCTCGCCGCGCAGTTTGCCGACGAAATCATCCTGCTGGCGGATGCGAAAATTCAGGCGCAAGGCGTGCCGCGCGACGTGCTGCAAAAAGACACCATTGAGCGCATCTACCGCGTCGAAGCCGCCGTCTTCTACGACGAAGCGCAGCGCCCGGCGGTGGTCATGCCACGCCGCGCCATCCGCGACGAAGAAGCGAAAGCGTCATAACGAAACTCGCCCCTTCCCCCGTAGGGTGAAGCCTGCAGCGGGGGAGGAGCAGGGGGAGCGGTGTCCGTCGCCAACCCGCCCCAAACCTGTGCGCCGACTTGCCCCCTCCCCCGGTGGGGGAGGGCC
>NZ_CALJAH010000213.1 GCF_938028185.1 uncultured Cardiobacterium sp.
CGCGTACTGTCTTCAGCGGCGCGCCTTGTCTGAAACTTTCGGTGGATGGCTATAAGACTCCGTTTTTTCAAATTTGCAGTCCTCAATCTCTTCTCCTTATGGGGGCAGCGAACAAACCGCGTAGCGACAAACCCACCTCACCACCCATTTACATACACCTTCCCCGCTACCCTGTATGTAAAATCATCCATCCCTACCCAGTTCCTTCCGACCCATGAACCCCGCCGAAACCCTGCTTGCCCAAACCCTCGCCGCCAACGCTGCCGCCGGTTATCCCGGCATCGACCGCAGCGCGGCCGCCCGTGGCGAACGCGCCCGCCATCAGGCCTATCTCGCCCGCAAAAACCGCATCGAAGGCCTGCCCGTCCCGCCTGCCGACAGTCTCGAAGCCCGCCTCGTCCGGCATCACATTGACGGCGACATCAGCGTCGCCCAGCTCATTGCCATCACCTGCCTGCTGCCGCGATGAAACTGCACGCTTGGCTTGTCCGCGCCACCGCCGCCCATCCCGACCGCGACGTCGCCGCCATCGAAATCCGTCACCTCGCCGCGCACGTCACCGGCCTGTCGCCCACCGCGCAACGCATCCACAATCCCGAACTCACCGCCGCGCAATTGCAGACGCTGGATGCGCTCGCCGCCCGCCTGCACGCGGGCGAACCGCTCGCCTACCTCCTCGGCCAGCAGCCGTTTTACGGGCTGGAACTCAAAGTCAGCCGCGCCACCCTCATCCCGCGCAGCGACAGCGAAATCCTCGTCGAACGCGCGCTGTGGCACCTGCGCGACCTGTCCGCGCCGACCGTGATTGACCTCGGCACCGGCAGCGGCGCGCTGGCACTCGCCATTGCCGCCGCTCGCCCGGATGCGCAGATTACCGCCACCGACCAGAGTGCGGACGCGCTGGCGATTGCCGCCGACAACGCGCGCGCGCATCGCCTCGGCAACCTCCGCTTCCTCCAGGCCGACTGGCTCGCGCCCTTCGCCGCCGCCAGCGCCGACCTCATCGTCAGCAATCCGCCCTACATCGCGCCCGATGACCCGCACCTTGCCGCGCTCGCGTTTGAGCCGCAGACGGCACTCGTCGCCGCCGATGACGGCTACCGCGACCTGTTCGCCATCATGGCGCAGGCGCCGCGCGTGCTGAAAGGCGGCGGCTGGCTCCTTATGGAACACGGCTGGCAACAGGGCGCCACCCTGCGCGCCCGCGCCGATGCCAGCGGCGACTGGCAACACATCGCCACCCACCGCGACTACGCCGGCCGCGAGCGTATCACCGAAATGCAGCGGCGCGGCTGATAGAGCCGTCCACCGAAAGCCGCATACGGTGTTGCGCCGCCACACCCGGCGAACCGTTTCTACAAGCGCGGCTTATGGCGCGACCGCAAAGGGATTGACCCACAGCGCCTGCGGGAAAGCGACACGCACCGCCGCTTCATCAGCGGCGCGGCAGAGGATTTTCACGTTCGGTCCGGCGTCGATGGTGGCGTAGATTTCAAGGCCGTCGGCGCGCGCCTGCCACAAGCGGTGCAGGGTGGCGAGTGTCTGCGGTTGCAGGTAGCACAGCGCCGGGCGGGCGGCGAGCATGGTGGCGTGCATGGCGAGCGCGTTGGCTTCGGCGACGCTGCCGAGTGCGCTGAAATCGCGGGCGGCAATGGCGGCTTCCAGCGCGGCGAGGTCGGCGCTTGCCGTCGCTGGCCAAGCGGCATACAGCGGACTGGTGGCGGTGGTGTGGTTCATGCCGTCGCCGCTCGCGGTTTTTTTCGCGCCGCTGTCGATTTCCACCAGCGCAATGCGCAATTCCTGCCAGTCGCTGACAATGGGCGCAGCGAAGCTGTCGCTGCCATCGTCGCGCCTGCCACGCTCCCATTTGACGAAACCGTGCCAGAGCGAGCGCGCCGCGCTACCGCTGCCGAGGCGGGCAATGGCGGAAAGGGCGCTGTCTGCCAGATTGAGCTGCCAGTAGCGGGCGAGCGCCAGGGTGAGTGCGGCAAAACCGGAGGCACTCGATGCCAGCCCGGCGGCGGTGGGGATGGTGTTCTCGGTTTCGATGTGCAGCGGTTGCGCTGCGCCGCGCCGCCATAGCTCAATGAAGGCGAAGGTGCGGCGGTGCAGGGCGCTGTCCGGCGCGGCGTCGCTGCCGTTCAAGGTAATGCGGTCGCGGTCGGCGGCGCGGACGGTGGTGTGCGTGCCGAGGCCGCCAAGCGAGATGGAGAGGCTGCCATTGACGGGCAGATTGAGCGCGCGGTCGCGTTTGCCCCAGTATTTGGCGAGGGCGATATTGGCGGGCGCGTAGGCCTCGCCCTGCTCTGCGGGTTCAAGGCGGGCGGGGAGGCGGGTAGCGAGGAAGTCGGCGGGGGTCATGGGGATTCCGTTTTTGGGGCAGTTTGGCAGATGGATGAATGACACAGATGCGCCGCTGCTATACGGCGTTTGAGTTCAGATATGAAATTCCAGTATTGGCGATTGTTACTGAAATATGCTGGCGCTATAACGTATTCCTTTTGGGTAAAGAGGCGGCCTTGCGGGATGTCCTCATGTATGCAAAAAACAGGTTCTTTTTGTCTGAGATATTGTTCTTCTGTTGCATGACTGATACGGGCATAGGGGATATGGTAATACCGACTGGCACCTAAAATATTATTGACAGGCAGAATGAGCATATCGTCCGTCAAGGTAATGGTTTTGCCCGCGCGTAAATAGGCAATGATAGTGCGCACACTCATTATGGTCATCCACGAAAACAAGATAATTGCAGCGTAATAGACAATATAAGCAAAAATAATTATGTCTGCATCCGTCTTGAACATTATTTTGTTATGAAGTGCCAAAAACATCCCTAAGAAACTCCCAGACATTAACAATACGATGAATGTACCAAACAGGATTCTTCTTGATGGATGGTAGCGATAGCTAATAATTTCATCTGACATGATGCCTTTCCTTTCTTTGGTTTGCTTGCAAATGTCCGGTTTCATTGACGGGATTTGCTTGGCACGCGGCGTAGGCGTCGCCCGCGGCGGCGGGCTCAAGGCGGGTGGCAAGAAAGTCGGCGGGGGTCATGGCGTTTCCGGGTGACGGGTTTCTTTAAGATGGCGCGGTTGGGTAGGGTTTAGCGTGCGGGTATTGTCGCAGTTATGCACATGATTGCGCGAAGGTAGCGACAGGCGGAGCGGGCGCGTGAGGCGGGACGGCAGGCGGTAGCCCGGTTATTTGCCGGTTTTTCAACGGATTTTGTGTTGATGCGACGCGGCGCACCTGTCCCGGACGCGGAGCGCGGCGGCGATTTTGCGCCAAAAGGCGCGCGTTATATAGCCATCCACCGAAAGTTTCAGACAAGGCGCGTCGCCGAAGACAGTACG
>NZ_CALJAH010000214.1 GCF_938028185.1 uncultured Cardiobacterium sp.
CACAGGGGGAGGGGGGATGTCAGTTTGCAGGTCGGGCATTGATGCCCGAGCTGCGGTTATTCGGTTTACATACACGATAGCGAGGGAGGTGTATGTAAATGGCTTTGGCAGTGCTGCCCTCGCGCATCCTGTGGTGTGTGGAAAGGTATGGCGGCGATGGCATGGATTCCTCTACCCCCACCCCGACCCTCCCCCGCTGCGGACGCTGCGCGTCCTGCAGGGGAGGGGGCAAATCGACGCAACCAACTAATCTGGTTGTAAAAATCCGCAAGCGTAATACCGTCATGGCATCCGTTTTTATAGCGCGGCGCCTTTCCGGTTTAACGGTGCGCCAAGGCGCACCTTATAAGCGTGTTACCTGCCACCGCCGATGCGGCATGGTTATCCATTTTTTTATTTATTCACCCAAACCCGGTCTTCTCGCATGAAATCTTTTCCCGCGTGGCTGAAATGGCTGCTGCTGCCCGTTTTCCTGGCGGCGCTTTGTTTGTATGCGGCCTGGCTTTTTTTGCCGAAAGGCTCTGGCGCGGGCGCGGTGCTTGCCGCGCTCGCCCATCCTGCCGCCGCCGATTTGTCGCTCGATCAGCGCGTGGTGCTGGCGGTGCGGCTGCCGCGTATTTTGACCACGCTCCTGGTCGGCGCGGTGATGGCGGTCAGCGGCCTGCTCCTGCAAACGATGACGCGCAATCCGCTCGCCTCGCCCTCGCTGCTCTCCATCAATGCCGGTGCCGGGCTGGGCATCATTTTCACCGGCGTTTTTTTGACTTCTGCGGCGGCGGGCGATTTTTCCCTCACCGTCACCCCCGCCGGCGTCAATGCCACCGCGCTGGTGCTGGCCGCCGCCGTCTTCGCGCTCGGCCTGTTTTTCGCCTGGAACAGTTGGCGCGCGCATGAGCGCAGTCTGGTGGCGCTCGCCATTGCCGCGCTCTGCACTGTCGCCGGGCTGGCGGCGCTGCTGTTTTTCTTGCACCGCCCGGCGAGCGCGGTCATTCCGGCGCAGGCGGTGTAACATTTTCTCCGTGGCACCCGCCTCTCCGCCGCTGCCGCCATCGGCGGGATGCTGTCGTGGTCGCTGGTGATGTTCATCAGCTACAGCGGCGGGCGTTTGCAGCAAAACCGGCTGATTCTCGCCGGGATTGCCGTCAGCGCCTTTTGTGTCGCCCTCGGCCGCGCCGCGCTGCTACTGGATGAGACGCAGGCGAGCAGCGTGATGCGCTGGCTGGCGGGCAGTCTGGAAAATATCACCTGGGCGCAATGGCACCAGTTCTGGCCGTGGGTGCTGTTGCCCATCCTGCCGCTGCTGTGGCTGTTGCCCAAGCTGAACCTGCTCCGCCTTTCCGATGAGGCGGCGCAGTCGCTCGGCCTGTCGGTGCGGCAACTGCGCGGCATGGTGAATGTCATCGTGCTGGCATGGGTCGGCGCAGCGGTCGCCATTACCGGCCCCATCGCCTTCCTCGGCCTCGTCGCCCCGCATCTGGCGCGCAAACTCGTCGGCGGGCGGCACATCTACCTCCTCCCCGCCGCGATGCTCACCGGCGCGCTCATCCTGCAAGTGAGCGACATCGCCGTGCGCAGCATCCGCCCGCCGCTCGAACTGCCGGCGGGCATCTTCACCGCCCTCATCGGCGCGCCCTACTTCTTCTACCTGCTCCGACGGAAACACTAATGGCATTACAAATCAACGACCTGCACAACGGCTACGGCGATACCAAAATCCTGCACGGCATCACCGCCACCATCCCGGAAGGCAAAATCACCGCCCTGCTGGGGCCAAACGGCTGCGGCAAATCCACCCTGCTGAAAACCATCGCCCGCCTGCTGCCGCCGCAGCGCGGCGAACTCACCCTCGACAATGAACCGGTGTACCGCATGAGCCCGCGCCGCTTCGCCCGCCGCCTCTCGCTGCTGCCGCAGCACCACATGATTCCCGAAGGCATCAGCGTGCGTACCCTCGTCGGCTATGGGCGCAGCCCCTACCTCAATCTCTGGGGACGGCTCGGCAAGGCTGATCTCGCCATCGTTGAGCGGGTGATGGCGGCGACGCACACCGATCAGCTAGCCGACAAACGGGTGGACGAACTCTCCGGCGGCCAACAACAGCGCGCCTTCCTTGCGATGACCCTCGCCCAGGAAACCCCGTACCTGCTGCTGGACGAACCGACGACCTACCTTGACCTCAACCACCAAATCGCGCTGATGGATATGATGCGCGCCGAACAACAACGCGGACCACCGTCATCACCGTGCTGCACGACCTGAACCAGGCGGCGCGCTACTGCGACCACCTCATCGTGCTGAAAGCGGGACACCTCGTCGCCGCTGGCAGCCCGTCGGCGGTACTGACCCCGGCACTGCTCGCCGACGTGTTCGCGGTGAACGCCGCGCCATACACCTGCCCGGTCAGCGGCAAACCGATGTGCATCGTCAAGGAGAGCGTGCTGGAAGAACAGGCAGACGCCGCCGCGCTGGCGGAATAGACGGCGCACGATGGACGCCATAAAAAATCCCGCCAAATGGCGGGATTTTTGCAGGCTCGCGAATAGCCGGACTATAGCCATCCACCGAAAGTTTCAGACAAGGCGCGTCGCCGAAGACAGTACGC
>NZ_CALJAH010000215.1 GCF_938028185.1 uncultured Cardiobacterium sp.
GGGCTCCCCATGAAAAAGGCGTCCGCCTTTTTCATGGGAACCCGGGGTGGGGTTACTGGCGGCACGTCCGCTGTTTATATACACCTTCCCCGCTACCGTGTATGTAAACGTAGGGTGGGGCTTGCCCCACCACGAGCGACACGATTACGGGAACAAACGTGCAAAATCCCGCCATCCTGCCTCTCCCCCTGTGGGGGAGAGGACGGGTTACCATGAAAAAGGCGTCCGCCTTTATTCATGGGAACCCGGGGTGGGATTACTGGCGGCACGCCCGGTGTCCGTTGCATCCGCCGACCCACAACCGCATCCGTAGGATGGGGCTTGCCCCACCGTAAAAAACTGATGCTTTGTCATGGTGGGCCAAGACCCACCCTACCTCTGTTTACACACACCACAAACCCAGGAACCCCCATGCCCAACCTCAACCAGCACGCGCCCTTGCGCTTCATTACCGCCGGCAGCGTCGATGACGGCAAATCCACCCTCATTGGCCGCCTCCTCTACGACAGCAAGGCACTGCTTGGCGACCAGCTCCGCCAAATCGAAGCCGCCGAAGCCGACGGCAACCCCGACTTCTCCGCCCTGACCGACGGCCTCGAAGCCGAACGCGAACAAGGCATCACCATTGACGTCGCCTACCGCTACTTCAGCACCGCACGGCGCAAATACATCATCGCCGACACCCCCGGCCACGAACAATACACGCGCAACATGGTCACCGGCGCCTCCACCGCGCACGCCGCCGTCCTCCTGCTCGACGCCTCGCAACTCGACTACCGCCAAACCCCGCTGCAACTCTTGCCGCAAACCAAACGGCACAGCGCCATTCTCCGCCACCTGCGTTGCCCGCACATCATCGTTGCCATCAACAAAATCGACCTGCTTGACTACGACGAAGGCAAATACCGCGCCATCACCGCCGCCTACGACACGCTCGCCGCGCAGCTTGGACTCAATGACGTCCACTACATTCCCATCTCTGCCCTGCACGGCGACAACATCGTCCACAAAAGCGAACACACCCCGTGGTACACGGGCGACACCCTGCTCGCCACCCTCGAAGCGCTGCCCGCCGGCGAAGGCATCAGCGACGCGCCTGCCGCCTTCCATTTTCCGGTGCAAAACGTGCTGCGTGCCGACGGCGACAAACAGGACGACTTCCGTGGCTACCAGGGGCGGATAGAGGCGGGCAGCGTCCGCGTCGGCGACCGCGTCCGCGTTGAACCAGCCGGACAAGAAAGCAGCGTGCGCGAAATCATCGGCGTCAATGGCAGCGTTGAGAGCGCCAGCGTCGGCGAAAACATCACCCTGCGCCTTGCGGATGACATTGACATCTCGCGCGGCGACACCCTGCTTGCCGCTGCCAACCCGCACGGCGGCCAACGCGAACTGCGCGCGACGCTGTGCTGGTTCGACCAGCGCCCGCTCAACCCGGCGCGCAAATACCTGCTCAAACACACCACCCGCACCGTTGCCGCGAAAATCCGCCGCGTCGAACACGTCTGGGACGTGCATACCTTAAGCAACTACGCCGACCGCGATACACTTGCGATGAACGACCTCGGCGAAGTCAGCCTCGTGCTGCAACAACCCGTCGCCGCCACCGCTTACGCGGCAAACCCGGCCACCGGCGCGTTCATATTGATAGACGACGCCAGCAATCAAACGGTTGCCGCCGGGATGATACTGGCGTAACCGCTTCCGTTACCGCTCACACGCCCCCCGACGGCGGCTGACAATGAACTCCGGTGCGATGCAGACCGCGCAGTCATTGGCAAATGTCTGCTGCATCCGGTGGCCGTTGTTCTCATAAACAACGCAGACCGGATCCAGCGTCGCCGGGCAGGCGCGGCTGGCGCAGCCGCTGTCGCCGATGGGCTTTGGCTGCGCAATGGCGAGCGGGGTATCCAAAAACGGCCTGGGCGCATGGCAGGCGGCGAGCGATAACGCGAGCGCCGATAAAATCACGGCTTTCATTGTTTGAGAAACCCCTTGCTTTGCAAAAACGGCAACATGTGCGACCGCACCGGCCCATTTAACGTTTTGCGAATACTGTAAAGCCAGTCGCGTTCCTCGCCCATGCGGTTTTGATAATAAGCACGCAATTCGGCGTCATATTGTGCGAGTGCCTGCGCATCCGGCTCACGATAGCGGTTTTCAAAAAACATCAGCGAATGCGGTAGGCGCGGTTTTGGCGGCGGATTTTGCGCGGGATAACCCAAACACAAACCCAGCAGCGGCACGCAATAATCCGGCAATCCCACCAATTCGCTGACCGCTTCAATATCATTGCGTAGCGCGCCAATAAAAACGCCGCCCAAGCCCAATGATTCCGCCGCTAGCAAGATATTCTGCGCCATAATGCCGGTATCCATCGCTCCAATTAAAGTGACTTCTGCCCAATCCAATTGGGCGGAGGGTAACAGCACCTTTGCCTTGTGAAAATCCATACAGAACAACAGAAACTCGGCGCAATCGGTGACATAGGCCATATCACTCGCCGCGCGGCGAATCCCGGCGCGAATCTCTGGGTCGGTAATGCGGATAATAGAAACGCATTGCAGATGATTGGAAGTGGAAGCCATCCGCCCGGCATCAATCAATGACGCCAGCATTTCCGGCGCGATTGGCTGCGACGTGAATTTGCGAATGGAACGGTGGGCGAGGGCGGTCGCCAAAGCGGGATTGCTGTTCATAAAAACTCCATGCGAAAGAAAGCGGCAATATACGCGCAAACGCGCGCCGCTGCTATACTGACGCCTTTAACGGAGATTGCCATGAACATCACCCTCTACCACAACCCGCGCTGCTCCACCTCGCGCAACGCCCTTGCCCTCTTGCGCGAACGCGGTATCGAGCCACACATCATTGACTACCTGAAAACCCCGCCGACGCGCGACGCATGGGCGGCACTCATCACCCGCAGCGGCTTGCCGGTACGCGATTTCTTGCGGCAAAAAGAAGCGCTCTACCACGAATTGCAACTGGACAATCCGGCAATGAGCGATGCGGCGCTGCTTGATGCACTCACCACCCATCCGCAATTATTCAACCGCCCGGTCGCCAGTAGCGATAACGCGGTGCGTATTTGTCGCCCGGCGGAACGGGTTCTGAAATTACTGGATTAAGGGAATACCGCCATGTTGCAAATTATTGACGATGCAGAAACACTCGCCGCCGCACAATCCTTGTTCAAAGAAAAAATCATCGCCGCATTGCCGCAAACCATTCGCTGCACCGTTGCCGGAATAGGCGGTGGCTTTGAAACAGAAGTGCATTATTCACCGGAATTGGATTTATGGTACGCGCAGCAAATACAGGAGAAAAAATGCTGGAACGGTTTTGGCATCGGCGCGCCCGTTGTGGGTAAAAAAGTCGCACTCGCCGCAGAAATCAATTTCCCGGCGGACGGCATTAACCGCGCCTTGTCTGGCGCTTTCGCCCGCGATGAAGACGGGCGTATTTTCGTCTTGCATCGTGGCAAAATCCGTGGCGGCAAAGCGCTGTTTTTCCGCTATTACTATGGCAAAGTCGCGAGAGCCGATGACGGCGGCAAAACAGATGATTTTGCGCTGATTGCCGCGCTGGATGCGGCGGATTTCGCCGACAAACTCGCTGCCTTTGTGCGGCAAATTCTCGCGATTAAGACGGCGGCGAAAGCGCATTAAGCAGAATGGTGTGCAGTCATAAAAAAATACCGGCATTGCGCCGGTATTTTTTACGCCAAGTGCGCCGTGTCCAGTGCTGGGTCGCTTGCCCGCACCAGCCAACGCGGGCGGGCGGCGAGGATGCGCGGGTAAACGGGGCAATCGGGCTGGTGGGCGCCGGGCAGGTAGCCGCTGCTCATCAGAAACTCGCCGGTGATTTCGCCGCCGGTGAAGGTGAAGGTTTTTTTGAACAGCTTGACCCAGGTAGCCTTGTCCGGCGCGGTTTGCACGTCCAGCCAGGCGCGGAAACTGCCATGCTCCGCCTGCAACTGCTGGATAACACGGGCATTTTTGATGGACGCATTGATTTTCAGGCGATTGCGGATGATGCCGGGGTCGGCGAGGAGGCGGGCGGTGTCGGCCTCGCCATAGGCGGCGACGGTGGCGATGTCAAAGCTGTTGTAGGCGCGGTGCAGGTTGTCCGCCTTGCGCAGGATGGTCTCCCAGCTTAGCCCCGCCTGGTTGATTTCCAGCACGAGGCGCTCAAAGAGGCGATTGTCGTCGGCAAGGGGGAAGCCGTATTCGTGGTCGTGGTAGCGGCGATGCGGGTTATCCGGCGGCAGATCGGCACAGTAGGCGCAGTAGTTCATGCGTCGAGGCGGGCGAGGAAGTCGGCGAAATGGCGGCAGAGCAGCGCCAGCTCGTCCGGCTGGTAAAAGAGGTGTCCGGCGGGGACGAGGTGCAGGGTCGCGCCCGCCTCTTTGGCATAGCGCACCGAGTATTCGTAGAGAATGACGTCATCATCCCAGCCGTGGACGATTTCGGTCGGGCTGATGGTTGGATAGCTTTTCACTTGATAGCGCGGCGCGTACAGCGCGGGCGCGACGAGAAAGAGGCCGCGCACTTTTTCCGGGTGGGCGGCGGCGGCAAGCATCGCGGTGTAGCCGCCCATGCTGAAGCCCATCAGCACGACGGGTTCCGACTCGGCGGCGACCAGCGCGGTCAGGCGCGCGCTGCGCAGTTCCGGGTCTTCGCTGTCGGTGTCGTTGATGCAGTGGGTGTCGTGACCGGCGCGCTTGGCGGTGCGCGCGAGGTGGAAGATTTCTTTGCTGTGCTGCGAGCCGCCACGGCCGTGGGCGAGGTAGATTTTCATGGGTGATTGCTTAAAGGATGCCTCCGATTCCGCCCAAACCCAATAATGCCAGGAACAGGCGGCGCGAAAGCAGGAAAACAAAAAAGAGGATTATGTTGGCACTGCGGCTCTGTTGCAGATTCCATCTGCTCGTGGGCGAGAAGATTTTGCTGCGATAGACAAGCCAAAACAGCAATAGATAAGAAAGCATACAGAAGGCGAGTAACACCCATATGATGTCATGCAGATTGTGTAGCAGAGCGTATGGGGAAATATATTTCGAAGGGAATGCGAATGCGCAAAGTCCGAAAATCATCATTAAATCCAGCATAAACAGGAATGGGAGAATTTCATACTTTTTGATCATGGCATTGCCGCTATTGCCGTAGAGAAAGCAATAATAAAAAAGCGGGAAATGAGGAAAAACACCATCATAAACAGGCGAAAAGCAGTATGGTTGGCTATTACGCCGCCGCGTTTTCCCATAAATATCTCGAAGATACAAATAATCAGCGCCATTACAAGATAGCTCGCAACGAATCCCATAACGAGGAATACGACAATGCTATATCCTTCTTTAAAGGCATAGGATAACGGCTCATTGATGAAAGGGATAAGCGCCAAAAAATAAATATCCATCAGCAGAAAGAAAGCGAGAATGGCGTAGGGATTTTTGTGATGGGCGGGCTGCATGTTTTATGGAAGATGGTTGGCGCTTTTATACATACAGGGTAGCGACTAAGGTGTATGTATAAATGGCGGGGTCAGCCGTTGGGGCGGAGGGCTTTGCCGAGTTTGTCGAGGGTGGCGTTGATGTATTTGTAGCTGTCTGCCGCGCCGAATTGTTTGGCAAGCTCTACCGCTTCGTTGATGGTGACGGTGGGGTGGATGTCGAAGCGTTCGATCAGTTCGTACACGCCAATCCAGAGGATGCCGCGCTCTACCGGGTCGAGGGTGCTGGGGCGGCGGTGGGTGTGTTCGGCAACGCGGGTGTCGTAGAGGTCGCGTTTTTCGCTGATGGTGTCAAAGGCGGCGTTGAAGTAGTCGTCGTCAATGTCGCCGGTTTTGGGATCGACGAGGCGGTTGCGGCGCACGCTCCACGGGTCATCGCCGCTCATTTGCCATTGGTAGAGGGCTTGCAGGAGTTGGCGGCGGGCGCGGCTGCGTTGTTCGATGGCCTGGCGTTTGAGGTTTTTCATGGGTGTTCCGTTGTGTGTGTGTTCGTTTTTAGAGACCGTTTGTTGTTCGTTTGGGGCGTGGGCGCTACGCGATTTTCCGTCCCCGCCTGCTCGCTCCCGCTTCGCAGGAAGGACGGTAGTGGCTTTTATGAAGTTGCCCCCGCAAGCGGGGGCTGGGTTTTGTGTTGTTTATGCGATAGCGGGGTGTGCAGACAAACCCCACCCCCGTCCCCTCCCCCACAGGGGGAGGGGGGAATGGCTGCGGTCGCTGGCGCGGTTGTTTGCTGCCCCACCCCGACCTTTTCCCACAGGGGAGGGGGCTTGTCGGAGATCAGCTTTGGCGTGTCGTTAATGCGTTTTGTATGTGGTCGCTTCACACCCCCTCTCTGACCCTCCCCCGCTGCGCAGGGGAGGGGAATTTTGTTTAGCCGATTTGGCGCAGCAGGCTGACCATTTCGATGGCGACTTGTGCGGCTTCCGCGCCTTTGTTGCCCGCTTTGGTACCGGCGCGTTCTACGGCCTGTTCGATGCTGTTGGTGGTGAGTACGCCGTTGATGACCGGGATGTCGTGGCTGAGTGCGACGTGGCTGAGTGCCTTGGCACTTTCACCGATGACGATGTCGAAGTGGGCGGTCGCGCCTTTGATGACCGCGCCGAGGGCGATGATGGCGTCGTAGCGACCGGTGGCGGCAAGGCGTTGCGCGGCGATGCCGAGCTCAAGCGCGCCGGGGACGTAGGCGACGTCGATGTTGGAGAGGTCGGTGCCGTGGCGTTTGAGGGTGTCAATGGCGCCGGCTTCGAGTTTGTTGACGATGAAGTCGTTGAAGCGCGAGCAGATGATGGCGTAACGCGCGTTTTCGAGGATGTAGTCGCCTTCGAGGCGGTTGACTTGGTAGGTCATGGGGTGTCCTTGTGTTGTTGAATGGGGTTGGGGATGGTCTTGGGTGGGGAAAGTTTTAGCCCTCACCCCAACCCCTCTCCCAAAGGAAGAGGGGCTTTTTGTTCGTTATTCCGTCAGGTATTCGCTTACTTCCAGTTGGTAGCCGGAGATGCCGGTGAATTTGTACGGTGCGGAGAGCAGGCGCATTTTGCCGACGCCCTGGTCGATGAGGATTTGTGCGCCGATGCCGTAGGTGCGCAGGTCTTGTTCTTGCGGGCGTTTCGGCGGCGGGTTGTTGTGCGAGAAGGCGACCATGCGGCTGATGATGTCGTTGTGGCTTTGCGCGTCGTCCAGCACGACGATGATGCCGTCCGGCTCTTGTTCGAGGCGTTGCAGGGCTTCTTGCAGGGTGTGGGTGCGTTCGTTCAGGTTCGCGTGGAAGAGGTCGCCAAGGGTGTTTTGGACGTGGACGCGGACGAAGGTCGGGCGCGCCGCCTGGATGTGGCCTTTTGTGAGCGCGTAGTGCAGGCGGTCTTTGTCGTAGATGCTTTGGTAGGCGGTGAGGGTGTAGTTGCCGTAGGCAGTCGGCAGTTCGCATTGGGCGATGCGGGCGATGGTTTGTTCGCGGGCGAGGCGGTATGCGATGAGGTCGGCGATGGTGCCGATTTTGATGTCGTGTGCGGCGGCGAATTGTTCGAGTTCGGGGCGGCGCGCCATGGAGCCGTCTTCTTTGAGGATTTCGACGATGACGGCGGCGGGCTCAAGTCCGGCGAGGCGGGCGAGGTCGGTGCTGGCTTCGGTGTGTCCGGCGCGGGTGAGGACGCCGCCTTCACGGGCGACGATGGGGAAGATGTGGCCGGGCTGGACGAGGTCTTCTGGGCGCGCATCTTTGGCGGTGGCGGCGAGGATGGTGCGGGCGCGGTCGGCGGCGCTGATGCCGGTGGTGACGCCTTCGGCGGCTTCTATCGAGACGGTGAAGGCGGTGTGGTAGGGCGAGTTGTTGCGCCGCGATTGTGGCCAGAGTTTGAGCTGGTCGTTGCGCGCCTGGGTGATGGTGAGGCAGACGAGGCCGCGCCCGTATTTGGTCATGAAGTTGATGGCTTCGGGGGTGATGTGTTCGGCGGCGATGACGAGGTCGCCTTCGTTTTCGCGGTCTTCGTCGTCCATGAGGATGACCATTTTGCCGGCGCGGATGTCGGCGATGATTTCCGGGGTGCTGTTCAGGGGCATGGGTTCAGTATCCGTGTTTTTGCAGGGTTTCGAGGGTGAGGCCACCGCTTTGTTGTGATGCGTTGAGCAGGCGTTCGAGGTAGCGGGCGATGAGGTCCACTTCGAGGTTGACCGCGTCGCCGGGTTGCAGCGCGCCGAGGGTGGTGCGGCTCATGGTGTGCGGCACGATGTTGACGCTGAAGTGGTTGGCATTGACTGCGTTCACGGTGAGGCTGACGCCGTTCACGGTAATCGAGCCTTTGGCGGCGATGTAGCGGGCGAGCGGCGCGGGGGCGGCGAAGGTAAGGCGTTCGCTGCGCGCGTCGGCTTCGCGGGCGAGCAGTTCGCCGACGCCATCGACGTGGCCGCTGACGAGGTGGCCGCCGAGCGGGGTGGCAAGGGTCAGCGCGTATTCGAGGTTGACCGCGTCGCCGGGTTGCAGCGCGCCGAGGGTGGTCAGGCGCAGGGTTTCGTGCGAGACGTCGGCGCTGAAGTGGTCGGCGCCGAGCGCAACGGCGGTGAGGCAGACGCCGCTGACGGCGATGCTGTCGCCGAGGGCGCAGCGGCTGAAGTCAAAGGTGGGGGAGGCGATGGTGAGGGTGCAGTCGTCGCCGTGGTCGGCGCGGCGTTGCAGGGTGCCGGTGGTTTCTATGATGCCTGTGAACATGGTTTTTCCGGGGTGAGGCGCAGGCGCAGGTCGGCGCCGATGCGGGTGCTGTCGTCAATGTGGACGCGCATTTTATCAGAGAGGTGTTGTAACGGCGGCAGTTGCAGCAGTTCGCGCGCGCCGCTGCCGAGCAGGCAGGGGGCGAGATAGAGCAGGATTTCGTCGGCGAGGTTTTGCTGGATGAAGGCGCCAGCGAGCGAGGCTCCGGCTTCGACGAAGGCGTTGTTGATGCCGCGTGCGCCCAGTTCGTCCAAAAGCGCGGGCAGCGGCACGCGGCCATTTTTCAGCGGCAGGCGCAGCCATTCGGCGTGGGCGGGGTAGTTCGGCGCGCGCGCGTTCATGCCGCAGGCGATGAGGATGGGGCTCAGGTCGTCAAAGAGGGCGGCGTCGCGCGGGGTGCGCAGGCGGCTGTCGATGATGACGCGCAGCGGCGGTTGGCTCGGCAGTTCGGTCGGGTAGCGCGCGGTGAGGTGGGCGTTGTCGTGGAGGATGCTGCCGGTACCGGCGATGATGGCGTCGGCGGCAAGGCGGTGGTAGTGGACGTCGGCGCGTGCCGCTTCGCCGGTGAGCCATTGGCTTTCGCCGTTGGCCAGCGCGGTTTTGCCGTCAAGCGAGGCGGCGAGTTTGAGGGTGACGAAAGGTCGCCCCGTGGTGATGCGGCGGAAAAATCCCCGGTTGAGCCGCTGGGCTTCTTCTTCGCAGACGCCTTCGGTGACGGCGATGCCTGCCGCTTGCAGGCGGGCAATGCCCTGCCCGGCAACGAGCGGGTTCGGGTCGCGGCAGGCGACGACGGCACGGGCGATGCCCGCGGCAATCAGCGCGTCGGCGCAGGGCGGGGTGCGTCCCTGGTGCGCGCAGGGCTCAAGGGTGATGTAGGCGGTGGCGCCGCGTGCTTTCTCGCCCGCTTCTCGCAGCGCGTGGGCTTCGGCGTGTGCCTCGCCCGCGCGGACGTGCCAGCCTTCGCCGACGGCTTCGCCGCCTTTGACGAGGACGCAGCCGACGCGCGGGGTCGGCGC
>NZ_CALJAH010000216.1 GCF_938028185.1 uncultured Cardiobacterium sp.
TCCCCCGCTGCGGGCTTCGCCCTGCGGGGGAGGGGGAATTCTTGGGCTGTTTCTGCTTTATTTCACTATACATACACCTGAGCGCTCAATGTGTATGTATAAATCACACACCGAGACTGCGCCAGTAGGCATCAAACACATGATTGGAGAGCCAGTAGCCCAGCGGCAGGTTGATGGCGACGCCGATGGCGAAGGCGAAACACGGCTTGAGGCCGACCGCCGCCAGCTCGCGGAAGCGCGTGGTCAGGCCGATGCTGAGGAAAGTCAGGGTGAAGAACCAGCCGCGCAAATCTTTCAGCGCCTTCAGCGCCTCGTCGCTGTACGCCTTGCCCGCATCCGCACCAAGCGCGGTAATGACGGCGGTGGTCAGCAGCGAGGCGACGAAAAAGCCGAGGATGAATTTCGGGAAACGCTGCCAGATTTCGCGGCGGTCAATGCGCTCGCTACTCGCCGCACTTTGCCGTTCCCACGCCGTCACCGCGAGAATGGCGACGAGAAACGCCCAAATGCCGACGAACATATCGCGTCCGACCACCTTCATCAGGGTAAAGGCCTCCGTCGCCGCTTCATGACCGATGGCTTCGGCGGCGGCGAACCCGGCGGCGTCGGCAAATTCCGACGTGCCAATCCACGCCCCGGCGACGCCCGGATGCAGGCCGAGGGCGCGGCTGGCGGCGGGCAGCAAGAAAATCATCACCACCGCCCAAACGATAACGAGCGAAATCGCCATCGAAACGTGCGCCTTCTCCGCGCGGCAGGCGCCGCCGATGGCAATCGAGCCGGAAACGCCGCAAATCGAACCGCCCGCGCCGAGGCAGGCGGCAAAACGGCGGTCGAGTTTGAACAAGCGGGTGGCGGCAAAATAAATACTGGAAAACGTGACGACGGAAACAATCAGCGCCTGACCAATCGCCGCCGGGCCAGCGCGGAGAATGATGGTAAACGGCAGCGTCGCGCCCATCAGCACAATACCCGTTTTCACAAAATACTCGGTGCGCAGCGCCTCGCCGAACCACGCGGGCAGGCGCAGCGTGTTGCCGATGACAAGCCCCGCGAACAACGCCACCAGCGGCGACTCCAGTTGCGCGCTTTTTACCGCCGCATTGGCGCTGACAATCAGCACGGCGACGGCGAGCAAATACAGCACAGAAAAGCCGCGCAGGAAGCGGCGGACGTCATAACCGAGACTGCGCGCGCCGAGAGAGAGGGTGCTGGCGAGCAGCAAAAAAAGACCGAACGCGCCGGGCAGCTTCGCCGGCAACTTGGCGGCCAGCTCGCCAAAAGACTTCCAGCCGGGCGCGGAAAAAGTGAAATACGGCAGCACCTTGCCGCTGTTGGTCAAAAACAGGGCGGTCGCGGCGACGACCAGCCCAAGGCCGATAACAATCGCCCAACTGTCCTCCTTCTTGAACCACACCGGCGGCGGCGCACGGCGGGCGGATTTGACTTCGCGTTCATCAGATTGCAGCCCGTCAAGGGCGAGGGTGTTACTCATCGGGAGCTCCTTTAATGGTTGAAGCCCGCATGATAGGAATCCGCCCCGCCGCTGTGAAATAGCGCTTTTGCCTGCTGTCATAACTTTTTGGCATGAGCTCCTGTTCAAAATCTTGGGGGAATCGCATTTTTCCGTATGCTTGTGTAGAGGACTGAAAACAGGAGAGCAGCCGATATACCCCTCTCTCGCTGCGCGAGCTGTTCCAGTCCCTTTGGGAGAGTTTGGGAGAGGGGTTGGGGTGAGGGCGGAAGATTGCTGCGACCCGCGTAGCGACGGCTCTCAAAA
>NZ_CALJAH010000217.1 GCF_938028185.1 uncultured Cardiobacterium sp.
AGTTGAGCAAATCCGCGCCGTCGAGGTTCATCAGCCCGCTGTAGGCGGCGGTGTCGATGCCGTCGCTGACCAGTACGTCGTGTCCGTCACCGCCGTGCTGGTGCGTAGTGCTGTCGTGCGGGTGCGCGGCTTCTGCACCGTCGCTGGCGCTGGCCAGTGCCGCGTCGTCGTGGACGGCCTGCGGCGTCTCGTGTTGTTCGAGGTTGGCGCTTGGCGTGTCTTCGACGATTTCGGTGGTGACGTTGTCGTTGCCGATGTTGGCTGCGGTCAGTTTGCCCGGCGTGCCGTGCTGCGTCGGGTCGGCCGGTTGGCCGAGGTTGTTGACGCTCTCAACAAGCTGCTCAAAGTTCTGCGGCAGCGCGTTGTACGGGTTGCCATCCTGTTCGGGATGTTTTTCGCGCTGGTCTTCCGGCAGCGGGTTTTCCTGGGTGTCGCTGGTGGGGAAGACCCAGCCGGCGTTGCGTTCGCGCGAGGCCTTGATAACGGCGTCGTACTGGTCGGGCGTCACGTCATGAATCATGTGCATGATGCGGTGCGCGTTGGCCGGGTCGTTTTCAAAGGCGCTCTTCGGCTGTTCGTAGTTGTTGAGGTAGGTCTTGGCGCTGACTTCGCTCGTCACAAAGATGTCCGCATAGGGCGCAATCGCGTCGGTGATGTGGGTGCCAGGGTTCGCCATCACCAGTTTGTTGCCCGCCTTTTCTTTGACGTAGCGGTAGATTTCTGCCATGTAGGCTGTCGCATGGTTGCTCTGCGCGCTGATTTCGTCAAAGAAGTAGCCGTGGATTTTGTCCTTGCCGTAGAGCTCCAGGTATTTGTCCACTTCTGCCTTGACTTCTTCAATCGGCCGCGTCTGGTACACGGTGCGGATATAGCCGAGGTTTTTGATGCCAACCGCGTCGTTGTCGTTGATGAGCTTGACGTAGTCGCTGTTGGCTTTTTCACCAACGCCGCTGGCCGGGTTGATGACGGCATACGGCACCTTGCCGCCGCCCGCCTTGTGTACGCTGTCCCAGTAGGTGTCGGTTTCCCAGCCACCGGTGGGGTATTTGTAGGCGGGGATAATCATCGATTGCGCGCTGACCGTACCGGTGAACGGCTTGTCGCCCGCGTTGATGTTGCCCACCAGGGCGTTCGCAATTTCCACGGTGTAGGTTTCCGTGCCTTCGCTGCCGTCACCGTCGTGGGTATCAACGGTGAAGTCTTTGGATACGGAGCCTTTCGGGATAACCACGCGCTGGATGTTCCAGGTGAGGTTGGCATCGCTGGCGTCGGTGCTGCCGTGCTTGATGCGCACGTCCACGCTGACGTCTTCGCTGGCAGGCTGGTCAAGGCTGACGGTGTAGGCCGCCTGTTTGCCTTCAAGCACGCTGGTCTGCCCGGAGAGGGTGACGCGCGGCGCATCGGCTGCCGGCGGCGGGATGAGATCGCCGCTGTTGGCGGCTTCCGGTACGACCGCAGGCGAGAGGTCGCTAACCGGTTTTTCCGCGTGGCCGGCCTTGTCGGTGTATTCCGCTTCGGCGCGCAACTGCATTCCCTTGACGGCGTTGTCGAGGTTGATGGTCTGGCCGTGCTGTTCCGGCAGCAGTTTGTCGTTGCCGTACCAGCGCCAGGTGATGCCGCTTTCCGGTACGCCGTCGGCGTCGGTGAGCTGCGCGGTCAGGGTGTGACCAATCTTCGCTTCGCCGCTGAGGGTGACGCTGCCCTTGTGGTTTTCGCCGGAAGGCGGTTGCGGCGTCGGCTGGTTGCCGTTGCCGTGCGGTGCCGGCGTGTTGGAGTGGTTGCTGCCGTCGTCTTTCAGCGGGGTGTAGCTGAAGGATTCGA
>NZ_CALJAH010000218.1 GCF_938028185.1 uncultured Cardiobacterium sp.
TGGTCAGGCTCCAGGGAAATTGATGATTGTATAGAATTTAGAGAGGATTGCTATAGATACGGCGCGGGTTTCCCTAAAAAGATGACTCCGCCATTTTTTTAGGGTGCCCGGTCAGGCGGCGCAACACCGTAATGGGGCTTTCGGTGGATGGCTATAAATAGCACCTAAAGCCTCAATACAGTATTGCACCGCCTGGCCGGTTGACTGGCAGGCCGAAAACCGTGGGCAGCCGTGAGCACCCGCAAGTCGTCCCGTTCCCGTTTGTCCGGGTTGCCCACCGCTTCAGAGTATGCCGCGCTCAGTAGGCGATTTTCAGGGTTTCTTCGGCACCGCCGGCGATGGCGGGCGAGCGGCTGATGGCAAGTTGTTGTTCGGCGGAGAAGCCGATGGTTTCGCCGTCGTGCAGGGTGACGTCCTGACCGATGAGGTAGGCGCAGATGCCGGTGAGGGTGCTGTGGATGTCGTTCATGTCGTGCTGGCTGGCGCGGATTTCCATCTCCATTTTGTCGAATTGTGTCATGCCGATGGTGTAGGCGTGGTTGCCGCCCTCATCCGCATAGAGGCCGATGAAGACCCAGACGGGAACGGGCTGCTCGCCCTGGTGCATGGCGTCACAAAAGGTGCGGTAGAAGTCGGGGGCGAAGACGGTGCCGGAGGTGTACACGCCGAGCGCGTTCGCATCCGCCAGGCAACTGCTGATGATTTTGCTGTAGAGCTGCATCAACTCCGCTGCCGTGCTACCGCCGGTCGGCATGACAACGACGAGCAGATGTGCCTGGTGCTGGCGCGTGGTTTCTACCGCTTCCGGCCAGTAGTAGTTGCAGGCGGCGGCCTGTTCGGCTTCATGGTTGGGGATGGGCGCGGGCATGAGGCTGACGGCACAGAGGTTGCCTGCAATGTTGAAGGTGAGCATTTCGCCGCCGAGCGGCATCCCGTCGTCGTCAGGAGCGATGCCCCATTCTTGTTGCAGGGTACGGAGGAAGGCGGCGCTGTCGAAGCGGTTTTCTTTGAGGAGGACGAAGCCTTGGGCGTGAGACATGGGGGTTCCTTTGTGGTGGTTAGGCGTTGAGCGCCAGTTGGGCGAAGCGTTGTAGCAGGGCGGTCGCGTGCGGTTGGGCGGCAGGAACGGCGGCGATCAGCGCATCGGCATCGGCGATGTGCGCACGGTTCTGCGCGATGCCCGCGCGCATGCCTTCTTGGGCAAATTCGGGGTGGAATTGGACGCCCCAGGCGTTTTTGCCGAGGCGGTAGGCGTGGTGCGGGTCGTGCGCGTTGGCAACCAGCGGCACCGCGCCGGGCGGCAGCTGCAAGACGCTTTCGCTGTGCCAGGCATTGGCGCTAAAGGTTGCGGGTAGCGGTGCAAAGAGCGGGTCGTCGTCGCAGGCGGGCAGGCGGTTCAGGGTGATGTTGCCGATTTCCGCACCGTTGGGGTTCGCGCCTACTGTGCCGCCGAAGGCGTCGGCAAGCAGTTGGTGGCCGTAGCAGATGGCGAAAACGGGCAGTTCGCGCGCGACCGCTTCTTGTAGCCACGGGCGCAGTGCTTCGCTCCAGGGCAGGCGTTCGCCCACCATGTGCACCGAGCCGGTGAGGATGACGCCGCGGCAGTCCGCGTGCGTGGGCGGTGCTTCGCCCCCGATGATGTCGATGCTGCGGGTCGCGCTGCTGAGGTTTTGGGCGATCCAGTCTTCGTAGCCGCCAAGGCGGGCGCAGGTTTCGGCGCTGGGCGCACCGAGGCGGAGGATGGTGATGGGAGCCATGCGTGTTTCTTTGGTGTCGCGGGATAAAAATATGGCAGCACGTTATCCGTGCTGCCGCTGTTTTGCGGCGTTTTCAGCCCGCCTGCGGTAGCGGGTAGTTTTCGCCGTAGTCGATTTCGATGCTGCTATCACGGTCCAGTTCGGTCCAGCACCAGCTTTGCGGGGACTTTTCGAGCGCGAGGCAGAGTTTGTTGTTGAGGTCGTGCCCGGATTTGTAGCCTTGGTAGTGGCCGATGAGCGGTGCGCCGAGGAGGTAGAGGTCGCCGACGGCATCCAGCAGTTTGTGGCGCACGAATTCGTCGTCAAAGCGCAGGCCTTGTTCGTTCAAAACGCGGTAGTCATCGACGACGATGGCGTTGTCCAGTCCGCCGCCCAAGGTCAGGCCGTGGCTTTGCAGGTATTCGATGTCGCGCAAAAAGCCGAAGGTGCGAGCGCGGCTGATTTCGCGGATGTAGCGGCGG
>NZ_CALJAH010000219.1 GCF_938028185.1 uncultured Cardiobacterium sp.
GCGGTCGCCAGTACGGCGGCGGAGGATATTCCGCATTGGGATTTCGGCTTTACCCGCGTCAATATGATTGGCTATCAGGGGCAGGTGATTTCTGCCATTCTCGCTGGTTTTGTTTTGGTATATTTGGAGCGTTTTTTCCGCCGCATTACGCCCGCGGTGATTTCAATGATTGTGGTGCCGTTTTGTTCGCTGGTGCCGGCGGTGATTATTGCGCATACGCTGGTTGGCCCGATTGGCTGGAAGATTGGGACGTTTATTGCCGATGTGGTTTATGGCGGGCTGACGTCTTCGTGGTCGGTGTTATTCGCCGCGGTTTTTGGTTTGCTTTATGCACCAGTAGTGATGACCGGACTGCATCATATGACCAATGCCATTGATATTACTTTGACGACGAAATTCGGCGGCACGATTCTCTGGCCAATGATTGCCCTTTCCAATATTGCCCAAGGTTCGAGTGTGCTGGCGATGGGGGTTTTGCAGCGCCACAATCCGCGCGCGGCGCAGGTCAATGTGCCTGCCTGTATTTCCGCTTATTTGGGGGTGACGGAACCGGCGTTATTCGGCGTGAATTTGAAGTATGGTTTCCCGCTCGTTTGCGGCATGATTGGCTCTGCCATTGCCGCGGTGATTTCTGTCGGCAGCGGCGTGCAGGCGCTCAGTATTGGCGTCGGCGGTATTCCCGGCATTCTTTCTATTAATCCGCAATTCTGGGGTTCGTTTGCCCTCGCCATGGCGGCGGCGATTGTCGTGCCGTTTGTTCTCACCTGGCTGGTCGGGCAGAAGCGGCTGAATGCGGCGGAGCGGGGCAGCGCGCCCGCGCCCGCCGTTACCGTGCCGCCTGCCGCTTCACCGGCAGAGGAAGTGTTTATCGCGCCGATGAGCGGGCGCCTGTTTGCCATTGAGGATATTGACGATCAGGGTTTTGCCTCGAAGAGCATGGGCGACGGCATTGCCATTGAGCTGCAAGACGGCGTGGTGGTCGCGCCGTTTAGCGGCACGGTTGAGGCCGCCTTCCCCACCGGGCACGCCTACGGCATCGCCTGCGACAATGGCCGCGAGCTGCTGATTCATCTCGGCATGGATATGGTCGAGTTGCAGGGCAAGGGCTTCACCGCACGCGTCCGGCAGGGAGACCGCGTGCGCCAGGGCGATGTGCTGGCAGAGGTCGATGTGGATTATGTGAAGCGGCAGGGCAAGTCGCTGGTGTCGCCGGTGGTGTTTACCGATGGCGGCGCGGTGCGTGTGCT
>NZ_CALJAH010000220.1 GCF_938028185.1 uncultured Cardiobacterium sp.
CCCGCGCCCCCAACCGAAACCGTCGCCCAACCAAGCGCCGAACCCGCGCAACCCGCGCCCCCAACCGAAACCGTCGCCCAACCAAGCGCCGAACCCGCGCAACCCGCGCCCCCAACCGAAACCGTCGCCCAACCAAGCGCCGAACCCGCGCAACCCGAAACCACCGTCCAACCAAGCAACGAATCCGTACAAACCGCGTCCCAAAGCGAAACCATCCCCCAACCAAGCGCTGAACCCGCACAAACCGCATCCCAACCTGAACCCACACCACCCCCACACCAAAAAGAAATCACCCTGCAACCCGGCGACGACCTGCAAGCCGCACTTGATGCCGCCCAGCCCGGCGACCACATCACTCTCGCCCCCGGCACCTGGCAGGGCAACTACACCATCAACATCCCCATCACCTTGAGCGGCAGCCCAAACGGCGACACCATCCTCGACGGCGGCGGCAAAGGCAAAGTGCTGCACCTCAAGGCGCCGGATAGCACCATCGAACACCTCACCGTACGCCATTCCGGCAACAGCCAGTTCGACATGGATTCCGGCATCTTCGCCGACCGCAAGGCGGCGCGCGCCCACATCCACCACAACCGCGCCGAAAACAACCTCTTCGGCCTCTACATCTGGGGGCCGGAAAACGCGCTGGTCGAACACAACATCGTCATCGGCCAAAACGAAGGCCGGGTCAACGACCGGGGCAACGCCATCCAAATCTGGAAAAGCCCGCACACCATCATCCGCGACAACACCCTAAGCGGCGGCCGCGACGGCATCTACGTCACCAACAGCAAATACAACCTGTTCGAGAACAACACCATGCGCAATATGCGCTTCGGCGTGCACTATATGTACACCGAAGACAGCGAAGTCGCGCACAACCACACCGAAAACCTGGAGTCCGCCTACGTCATCATGTTCTCCAACCGCATCACCGTGCGCGACAACAGCGGGCAGGACAGCCGCGAACACGGGCTAATGCTGAACGCGGTCAACGACGCCAAAATCCACGGCAACCGCATCGAGCGCGCCAACAAATGCGTCTTCCTCTACAACGCCAACCGCAACGCCTTCCACGACAACCACTTTGAAAACTGCACCCTCGGCATCCACAGCACCGCCGGCTCCACCGACAACCAGAACTACCGCAACAGCTTCATCGACAACCAGACGCAGGTAATGTACGTCGGCACGCGCTACCACGAATGGTCGCACGACGGCCAGGGCAACTACTGGAGCGACAACAGCGCCTTTGACTTAAACGGCGACGGCATCGCCGACCTGCCCTATCGCCCGAACAACATCCTCGACCAGGTACTGTGGCGCGCGCCGAACGCCAAAATCCTCATCAACAGCCCGGCGGCACAACTGCTCAAATACGCGCAACAACAATTCCCCGCCATCCACCCCGGCGGCGTGGTGGACAGCCATCCGCTGATGAATCCGCCGCAAAACCCATAAAAAAAGCCCGCAACCGCGGGCTTTCCCATTTATTCACTGCGCTGCGGCAACCAGCGCCGGTATCGCGGCGCCAGGCGAAACAGCGAGGCGACCAGCAGCCCGGTTGCCAGACCAGCCGCGTGAACCCAGTCCGCCATCCCCGGAACCAGGCCGACAAAACCGGCGAGCATGAAGGCAATGCAAGCGTAGAACAACTGCGTTTGCACCATCGCGCGGTATTCCGGCACATCAAAACCGCGCAGCCAAACATAGCCTACCAGTGCAAAACAGACCCCGGAAAGACCGCCATAATGACTGCCATAAAAAAAGCCGCCGATAACATTGCCAACAAGCGCTGACAACAAAAACAGCAGAATAAGGCGCAACGAACCCTCATGCCATTCAATCAGCCCGCCGAGCATCAGCCACCACAGGCAGTTAAACAGGATATGAGTAAAAATTGAGCCGAATGCCTTGAAATGAAGAAACGCCGGGGTGATGGTGCGCCACCACTGACCGGCAGAGATGTCCGCCGTTGACCAACGCATCCAGTCGGTAAGGCGGTTTGAGCCGAACCAGGTAGCAAGCGTCACCACGACACACGCCCCCAAAATCAGCCACGTTACCCACCCGGCGCGCATCCATACCGGCGAGGGGTCATAAGAACGGTATCTGTCCACAGTGATTATCCAGACTCGGGCTATATATTTTTCATAAAAACAACGAGGCGCTATGCTATCAGATTCAGCATTTTGGCGTATCCAAAATGATACAGGGCGTGAAAAAACGTTCCCTGCAAAATACACGCAGCGTATGTTGCGAGAAGTCGCTGGAGCGGGCATCGTTGGTGAGGATGGCTATACGATGCGGGTCGGCTACGTCGCCACACATCCTACAAACAATGTCGAAACGCCAACCGAACAGCCCCTTCTTCGCAGAGCAAAGCCCGTAGGGGCAGTTAGGGCGTGTTTACAATTCGGCGGATCAGCCCCTTTCCCTCTGGGACTGGGACAGCTCGCGCAGCGAGAGAGGGGTTGGGGTGAGGGCAG
>NZ_CALJAH010000221.1 GCF_938028185.1 uncultured Cardiobacterium sp.
GTGGCGGCGTCGTATGTGCTGGCGGGCTGCGGCAGCAGGGCGGGCGGGGCGTCCATGTTGTCGGGCTCGGGGGCAGCGCTGCTCAAGGTGCGCAGGTTGTGGCGTATGTGGGGGTTGGAAGCGGGCTCGCTGTTCACTTCGGCAGCAGCAGGCAGGGTGGCGGCGAGGGCGAGCAGGAGGGGGATGGCGATGTGTTTGCGGTTCATGGGCGTTCCTGGGTTATTCGTGTTTGCTGTTCTGGTACTGCGCGAGCAGGTCGGCGGCGGCTTCTTGTTCGGCTTTTTTGCGGCTGTTGCCGCGCGCGGTGGCGCGGTAGTCGCCGCTGGTCGCTTCTATCTGGAACTCACGCGCGTGTTCGGGGCCGGTTTCGCTGATGATTTGGTAGTCCGGCAGCGGCAGGCCGCGTCCTTGCAGGTATTCTTGCAGTTGGGTCTTGGCGTCTTTGAGGCGGGTCGCGCTTTCCGGCAGGGCGGCGAGGTCGTCTTTGAGGAGCGCGAGGGTGATGCGTTCGCAGGTGGGGTAGTCGCTGTCGAGGTACACCGCTGCAATCAGCGCTTCGACGGCGTCGGCAAGGATGGAGTCGCGCCGCGCGCCGCCGCTTTTCAGTTCACCGCTGCCGAGGTGCAGATATTGGCCGAGGTTGAGGCGGCGGGCGATGGCGGCGAGGTTCTGTCCGCTGACGATGGTGGCGCGCAGGCGGGTCAGCCCGCCTTCGGGGACGTTGCCCCGGTTGCGGTAGATCCAGATGCTGCTGATGGTTTCGAGCAGGGCGTCGCCGAGGAATTCGAGGCGTTCGTTGTGCGCGGCGCTGTGGCTGCGGTGGGTCAGGGCGCGGGTGAGCAGGGCAGGGTCGCGGAAGGGGTAGTTGAGGGCGTGTTCGAGGGGGTGCATTGTTGTTATCGGGTTTGGTGGGCTATTTGGATAGCGGGGGATGCGGGCAAACCCCACCCCGTCCCCTCCCCCACAGGGGGAGGGGGGATTTCTTTTTACATACACTTGAGCGCTCAAGGTGTATGTAAACGGCTCCA
>NZ_CALJAH010000222.1 GCF_938028185.1 uncultured Cardiobacterium sp.
ACCTCGCTAACCCAACCTACGAACGAAATCATCGTGTTATGACCAATTGTAAACACACCTTAGAAAAATCCAAGACACCAAACCATTTACATACACCTTCCCCGCCATCCTGTATGTAAATACCACCGCAAACCCCAACCAGGCAACCCGCCATGCACAAAGAAAAATACCCCGTCACCCCCGCCATCCGCTTTTTGCGCGAGCACAACATCGCCTACGAGCCGCACGACTTCGCCTACGAAGAGCACGGCGGCACCGCGCAGACCGCTGCCGAACTCGGCCTTGACGAGCATCAGGTCATCAAGACCATCGTCCTTGCCAACGAAGAAAAACACGGCCTCATCGTCCTCATGCACGGCGACCGCGAAATCTCGACGCGCAACCTCGCCCGCCAGCTCGGCATGAAGCACATCGAACCGGCAACAGCGGCGCAGGCAAGCAAATGGACCGGCTACCTGTTCGGCGGCACCTCGCCCTTTGGCACCAAAACCGCGCTGCCGGTGTACGTCGAAGAAAGCATCTACGCGCTGGAACGGCTGTGCATCAACGGCGGCAAACGCGGCTTCCAGGTCATCATCCGCCCGCAAGACCTCGCCGTGCTGAAGCCGCAGACGGTCAACGTTGCGGTGGCATGACCATGCCGGAAATCCTCGTCATCGTCGCGCAAAGCGACAACGGCGCCATCGGCTGCGACGGCAAAATGCCGTGGCACCTGCCGCGCGACCTGCAATACTTCAAGGCGCAGACCCTCGGCCACCCGGTCATCATGGGACGCAAAACCTGGGACAGCATTGGCCGCGCGCTGCCGGGGCGACAAAATCTGGTCATCAGCCGCAATACGGCACTCGCCCTGCCCGATGCCGACACCTGCCCCGACCTTGCCACCGCCCTTGTCCGCGCCCGCGGCGACAAAATCTTTATCATCGGCGGCGCGACCATCTACCGCCTCGCGCTGCCGCTGGCCGACACCTTGCTCATCACCCGGGTTCACACCACCGTCGCCCGCGCCGATACCTTTTTCCCGCCGCTTGACCCTGCCGACTGGCAGGAAACGGCGCGCGAAGACCATCCCGCCGACGCTGCCAATCCTTGGCCGTTGAGTTTCTGCCGCTACGCGCGCCGTGCCAACTGAGCGGCGTTTTCTGACAATCCCGATGCAGCCCATCCGCACCGCCCGCCTCATCCTGCGCCCCTTTGTTGCGGGCGACCTTGCCGCGCTGACCGCGATGCACCAGCACCCTGATGTCTATCGCTGGCTTGGCGACGGACACGCACCGACCACCGCCGCAACCGCCGCCCGCCTGGAATATTACCGCCAGCCATTGCCCGCCCTCGCCGCCATTCTTGCCATCACCCCGCACGACGACCCGGCACGCCTGCTTGGCACCATTCTGCTCAAACCTGTCCCGCTGTCGCAGGGCGAATACGGCGCGACGGAATATGAAATCGGCTGGCACCTGCATCCTGCCCATTGGGGTAACGGCTACGCCACGGAGGCGGCGCAGGCGATGCTGCTACGCGCACGCATGGCCAAATTGCGGCAGGTAGTTGCCGTGACCTATCCCGACAACTGGCGCTCGCAGGCGGTAATGCAGCGCCTCGGCATGACAAAATCCGGCATGACGCGCCGCTATTACGACACTGACACCCTGCTGTTTACGTTGCAATTGTCGCAGTCGTAAAACCGCTGCTATTACCGGATGAACTTGCAACAGTGGTAATGGCTCGGACGCGCCCCCTAAAAACCTGTTCAAAATCTTGGGGGAATCGCATTTTTCCGTATGCTTGTGTAGGGAACTGAAAACCAGGAAAACAGCTAATATGCCTTCTCTCCCTGTGGGGGAACCCGAGTGGGGCAGCAAACCATCCGCGTCAGCGACGCATATATAGCCATCCACCGAAAGCCTCATACTGTGTTGCGTCGCCTGACCGGGCACC
>NZ_CALJAH010000223.1 GCF_938028185.1 uncultured Cardiobacterium sp.
ATAAAAACCCTATAGGTTACAATCTGCAATATCTCTAAGAAATATCTATATTCATATTCTAATCTTTTTTCTATCCCTGCTGCGTTTTCTAAAGATTCTCTTTTTTTCTTTTCTTCTTGTCCAACCAGCTTTTCTGACATTTCTCGCAAAATGTTCTTTATCGCAAGAGGTGGTGAATCTTTTGGTGCCGCTTGGCTATTTACTTCGTAAAAACTTTGCGGCGTTATGTGCATAAGGACAAAAAAGAATCCCAAAACCCCGAAACCACTTAGAAGAGCCACGGGTATTGAAAAGGATGATGAACCAGACGCCCCCGCGAAACCGCCGATGGCGGCACCAATCCCGGCAATAGTCACAACTCTCATAACACCGCCTCATCTTATATCGCACTTCGGGTTGCCGTAAGCGCTCCCACCCTCGAGGCACTCGCAGGCCTCGCCATCCTTATCACCATCTAAGCGTGTGTTCCCACCGTGTTCATCGTGATATTTCTGCGCCTCCTCCTGATTGGAAAAGTCGCGGGAGGTAACTGCGCCAGCTGATTGAACGGCAACCATAAGAAACAAAAGAGAAAAACACTTAACCATAACAAAATCTCCGTATTGTGAAAATTTTTTCATGATACGTGGGCGCCTTACACACTTCAATACACTATTTAAGTGTAATTATTTCATCCGCTTATCAAAATAAACACCTCATACGTGTTCTTGCGCTTGTATTTCACACTTTCTAAGTGTATTATGCACCCATCGAAACGAACAACGATGGAGCACAAGATGAACCTGAACCTTGAACAACTCGCCGCCGGACTGGACAAAGACACCTTCGGCTGGCAGCCAGCCAAAGAAGGCATTTGGGTCTGGCGCTACTACAACCAGCGCCTTGTCCGCCGTGCCACCTACGAAGAACCCGCCTGGTACACGGACGTAGAAAGCCCGTACACCCTCGTCAAGGCAGAGGGCTACGAAGTCATTATCTGCGACGAAGCCGGGCGCGAGCTGGAACGGCTGGATTTCTCCGACTGCTTTGAGGATGACGATGACAGCGACGACTACGGCGACCTGCCTGATGAACTGGCAGACGCCATCGAACGGCATAACCCATACCGCGACATCGCGGCAGAGTACGAAGAAGGGCGCTGGGAGCAGGCTATCAGCCGCTACGAAGACCAGCTTTACGAGAGGGAGTACGCATGACCCGCGAACACCTCGCCACCGCCGCGTTGCTGGCGCTGTTTGTCCTCGTCGTGGCCATTGTGCCACGCGGGGAGGACAACCCGCCCGCCGTTATTAAAACTGCGGCACACCGCGAATGGGTACGCGAACAATGCGCCCGCCCTGACCTGAGCGAAGACGAAATCACCGCCTGTAAAAACTTTTGGGAGAACCGCAAATGAACATCATGAACACCGATTTGGCAAAAGAAGCGCGCCGTATCGCCGCCCCGCTGGGCAAGTCTTGCGATTCCCTGAACATCAGCTACAGCCAAACAGCTGCTTTCATCTACGCAAGCCACGACAACAAAATCATAAACATCGAAATCTACCAGAATGATAACGGCACGTTGCGCTGCCGCGCCCGCAGCTATCTAAAAACAGACGGCGACCCCGCGCTTCAGGACAGGCTGCTCGAAGTAGGAACCATAGGAGAGTTGGGCGCCATCGTCCGGCAATACCTCGACAAAAGGAAAGCAGCATGAACCTCTTTGAAACCGAGCATGCGCGGCTTGCGCAGCATCTCGCCGACAAACTCGGCGGGGTGTACCTCCCGGAAAACATCAACGTCACGGTCAGCGCCTACTTTGCGCGGGTGGAAATCTCCCAATATGGGGAGAAAGTATGGATACACATCGGAAACAGCACCGGGAATTTGAGCGCCCGCGCCGCTTACAAACCACGCGGAATAGATGAATACCAGGTACTCACCAGACGGAGAGACCAAATCGAAGCCGTCATCGACAAACTCATTGAAGGAAAGAAAGCATGAACACCGAAATCATCCTGCGCATCAGCTCGCAAATCGTCGCCAGCAACATTGACGACGTGGCGGAGAGCGTCCGCGCCGAAATCGCCAAGGTCAATACCGACCTGAAAACCGACGAAGACTTTGCCACCGCCGAGCAACAGGTCAAAGACTTCAAGGCGGCAGAGGATGCCTTCAAGGCAGCACTCGATGCGGCGCTGGCAGAGGCGGCAGACGTGAAAAAGCTGATGGACACCACCAGCGAAATCATCGACCTGCTCGCCAAAACCCGCCTCGCCCTCGACAAACAGGTCAAGGCACAGAAGGCGAAAGTTAAAGAAGAAATCATCGGCACTGCCCGCGACGGCATCCAGCGGGCGCTGGCCGGATGCGACGCGCGCCTGCAACCGGCGATGCGCAAGGTGCTGCGCATTAACGAACTGGACGGTGTGCTTGCCGAAGCGACCAAAGGCAAAAAAACACTTGCCGGACTGGAGAAAGCCGCCCATGAAGTGCTGGCGAACTGGACGGCGCTGATTGGCAAAACCGAGGCGTACATGAAAGCGCGTTACGCACAAATCCCCGCCGACCGCCTGCACCTATTTGCCGACCTTGACGACCTGCTGGCGCTGGATAGCGGCTTTGAGGATGCCATCGCCGCGCGCATTGCCGCCGAAGACGAACGGCAGGCGGCCGAAAAATCCCGCCTTGAAGCGGAAGCCGCCGCCAAAGCCGAGGCGGAATTGCGCGAAAAAATCGCCGCCGAGGAGCGTGCGAAAGCAGCGGCGGAAACACAGCCTGCACTTGCGATAGAAACGATGCCCGAACCCACGCCCGGCGAACCCGTACTGGAATACATAATCACCGTGAAGGTGAATACCACCCTAACCAACGCCAAAGCGATTGCCACCAACCTGAAGAACAGCCTGCGCGCCGACATAAAACTTTGCAGAGGAGCCTGAAATGAACCTGCCCGTACCCCATGACGTCTTGAGCGCCGTCGCCACCATTGCAGGCACAAGCGACATCGACGCCTTCAGCAACGTCCTTGCCGGCACCATCATGCCCTCGCCGAACGTGCGCCCCGAACAAATCACCGCGTTTCTCATGGTGGCGAAAGAATACCGGCTCAATCCGATCACAAAAGAAATCTACGCCTTCCCGGCGAAGGGCGGCGGCGTGCAGCCCATCGTCAGCATTGACGGCTGGCTGAAAATCATCAACAGCCATCCCGACTTTGACGGCATGGAATTTCAGGACACTCTCGACGCGGACGGCCACCTGCGTGCCGTCACCTGCCGCATCTACCGCAAAAACCGCGCGCACCCGGTGGAAATGACCGAATACATGGACGAGTGCAAACGCAACACCGACCCGTGGCGGCAATGGCCGAACCGGATGCTGCGCCACAAGGCGACCATACAGGCGGCGCGCTACGCCTTCGGTTTCAGCAGTATCGCCGACCCGGACGAAGCCGAGCGCAGTACCGATGCACCGCGCCCGCCCGTCGCTGAAGTGCTGGCGAGCGACGCACAAATCGCCGAACTGCGCGACCTGCTGGCACGCACCGGAAAAGAAGAAGGGAAGATGCTGGCCTTTGTCGGCGTACCCCGCATGGAAGACATGACCGCGAAAAAAGCGGACAACCTCATCGCCATGCTGCGCAAACACGCGCCCGCCGAACAGCCTGCCCCGGCTGAACCCGAAGCACCGGAAGCAGAGAGCTACGAACCCGGCGAGGACATCCCGCTATGAAAAACCTCATCACCCTCGACTGCGAACAGGGCAGCGAAGCCTGGCGCCAAGCGCGCCTCGGCATCCCGACCGCCAGCCAGTACAAACGCATCATGACCAACACCGGCGCGGCGAGCGAACAGGCCACCGCCTACCTCGCCGAACTGATAGCGGAGCGCATCACCGGCCAGCCTGCCGACGGCTACACCAGCAACGACATGGCGCGCGGCAGTGAGCTGGAGCCACAGGCGCGCGCCGCCTACGAGTTTGCGACCGGCAACAGCGTGCAACAAGTCGGCGGCGTGTACCTCGACGACAGCCGCAGCGTCATGGCATCCCCCGACGGAATCATGCCGGAGCTGCGCCGCGGGCTGGAAATCAAATGCCCGAAGCTCTCAACCCACATCCGCTACATCCTCGAAGGTGTCATGCCACGAGAATACCTGCTGCAAGTACAAGGCGGGCTGCTGGTCACGGGCTACGACAGTTGGGACTTTGTGAGCTACCACCCGGACTACACCCCGCAGACCACGTGGATACTGAACGTCAAGCGCGACGAAAAAATCATCGCCGCGCTGGAAAAACACCTGCGCGCCTTTGTCGCGCGACTGGAAGCAGAAATGGAGAAACAAACATGCTGAACCGGGCAGAAATTATCGGTCGCGTGGGCAAAAGCGAAGTGCGCTACATGCCAAACGGCGACCCCGTTGCCAACTTCACCGTGGCGGCGACGGAAAAATGGAATGACAAACAGAGCGGACAGCCGAGAGAAAAAACCGAATGGTTCAACTGCGTCGCCTATAACCCGCTGGCAGACATCATCGGGCGCTATGTGGACGTCGGCGACCTACTGTACATCGACGGCAAAATCCAGACGCGGAAATATCAGGACAAGAACGGTAACGACCGCTACATCACCGAAATCCACGTGCGCGAGCTAAAGATGCTGACGACGAAAGCAGAGAAAGAAGCGCGCAACCGTGGTCATGATGACCACAGTTCACGCGGTGGGCAAGGCCATCAGCAGACACAACAGAACAACGCGCCGCAATACAACCCGCCAGCGCAGGACGACTTCGACAATGTGCCGTTTTAGGAAGTAATTATGAATATTCCCGTAGAGCAAATGAAAGCTGCTTATGACAAACATAAGAATTTAAAAGTGGCGGCAGATGAATTAGGAATGAAATGGCAAACATTGTACTGGTATTTGAAGAAATATAACCATCCTGTTGTTGGTGACAAAAGCAAATACGGTACTTCAAAAGATAAACTGGCTTCCTTATCAGAGGCACACTTTGCAAATCTTATTCCTGAAGCTACCAATATGAATCAGGCTCGCTACCAGAGCAAATGGGACTTTGAGTTATACGGCTTAAAAATTGATATTAAAGCGTCAACCCTTCATTACGCTGGGAAAAATGCGCGGCAACAGCGTTATTGTTTCAGTGTGAAGAAACAAGAAAAATATGCCGATTTTATTGTTGCATTCGGATATTCGGGAGACGTAATTAAAAAATGTTTCTTATTCCCGCAAGAAATAATCAGCAATATGACAACAGTCAATATTAGTGAATATAAAAGTAAGTGGTCTGATTATGAAATCCCATTAGAAGACTTACGTCCATTCTTTGAACGTTATCGCCCATGCGATGCCAGACAATAATAACCAGGAGCCACCCATGACCGACCCGAAAAACGCCAAATACATCGTCCACGATCCGAATGAAGAGAGGAAATCATGAGCAAAAAATACATCTTTGAAGGTTACTCGGATGACACCTTCGGAGAATACGGAATCAGCAACATAGACCACGACGACAGCGGGGCAGGCTCTATAAGGGGGTTCATCGTGTCGCGCCCCGGCGGTGAAGGAGTACTGATCACCGGCCAATACAACAGGGCTGGCATGTGGCACATAGGCATGTCTCTGCTGAACGAAGACAAACCGCTGGACAAAGCAGCATGGCAAATCTTCTTTGAACCAAACGAAGAGGCGCCGTACTGCAACCGCCTGATCGTAAACACGCCGGACGATGCCTGGATACAACGTATTGCCGACAGCGAATAATGGAGGAAACATGAAACTCAAAACACCATACAAGACCGAGAAAATACAGCGGTTTACTAAGGAACAACTCATCGCCAAGATAAAGGAACTGCAAGCGTATTTAGCCAAAGAATCGGACGAAGCCAGAGACAAAATCGACCAGCACAACCGT
>NZ_CALJAH010000224.1 GCF_938028185.1 uncultured Cardiobacterium sp.
TGAAACCCATGCGGCGGCGGTGCGTACGGCGGAACAGGTTTTCGGCGGGCTGGAATATTGCGGTCAACAATGTCGGCGCGCTGGGCGCGTACAAGCCGCTTGCCGAGCTGTCGCCCGATGAATGGCGCGACACGCTGGAGAGTAATTTGACCACCGCATTTTTGGGCGCACGCAGCCAGATTCCCGCCATGCTGCGGCGCGGCAGCGGCGCGCTGGTGTTTACGTCCAGCTTTGTCGGCAGCAGCGTTGCCCTGCCGAACCTGTCGGCTTACGGCACGGCAAAAGCGGCGTTGTGCGCGTTGGTGAAGGGCATTACCGCCGATTATGCGGCGCAGGGCATCCGTGCCAATGCGGTGCTTGCGGGCGGCGCGGACACGGATATGGCGGGCAACGCGGAACAAAAGGCATGGGCACGCGGTTAAACGCATCGCGCAGCCTGAGGAGATTGCCTCGGTGATTGCCTTTCTTGCTAGCCCGGCGGCGGGTTTTGTAACGGGCGCATCGCTGTTTGCCGACGGCGGCAATTCGTCGGTGAAGTAGCAGGTTTCGTCTTTGCCCGACGGCGTTTCAGGCTGCCTGAAATGCCGTCGGGCACCTTCAATCACAGGAGCATATGTGAAATATTGGATAGGCACAGTTTCCCAGGAACACGTTTTACGCGGTGTAGCAGGCGGCTTTTGCCAAGTCTGCCACGGCAAAGCCGCCCCGCTCAACCGCATGAAACGCGGCGACTGGCTGCTGTATTACAGCCCAAAAATCCGTTTGGACGGCAACGAAAAGCTGCAAGCCTTTACCGCGTTCGGGCAAATTCTGGACGACCGAGCCTATCCGTTTCAGATGAGCGAAACCTTTATCCCGTTTCGCCGTAATGTGGCGTATGCCCAAATTGTGCGCGATTGTCCGCTAGACATCGCCCGCCAGCATGGCGAATGGAAACAATACGCCAACCTGCTGCGCTACGGGCATTTTGAAATTTCGCAAGATTTTTTCAACCGGGTTACAAACTATATGCTCAGGCAGCCTGAAAATGCACCCGCACACACGCCAAACCCACAGCAAGCCAGCCTGTTTTAACGCAGTTTGCACGTTCCCAATCCAGTCCGCGTACGTGCCTGCGGCACACACCCTACGGGCAGCCTATAAAATACAAAGGCTGCCTGAAAACCCCCAAAACGTCGTCTGAAACCTTTTCAGACGGCATCACACCAACAACCGCCGACCACACAAAAACGTCGGGCATGAATGCCCGACCTACAAAACCAGCCCGACAAAACGCCTGAAAAAAGGAAACCCCATGCCCCTGCAATCCGGCGGCTACACCTTCAAGCCGCATGAAATGCCCTTTATGCCGGGTTCGCCCGCCTCGCCCGAGCATCCGAAAAAGCGGCGGCTCGCCTATCTCGCCATCGGTTTGTTGCTCGCGCTGTCGTCGGGCTTTCAAAACGGGCTGCTCACCGCCTCGCTGCCGCAGCTGCGCGGCGATTTGTCGCTCGATTTGCAGCAGGGCGGCTGGATTCAGGCGGCGTATTTCATGGCTTATGCCTGCATGAGCATTCTCTTTTTCAAAATCCGCAAGGCGTATGGATTGCAACGCTTTGTCCGCATCACCCTGTTCGCCCAGCTCGCCGCCAGCCTGCTGCAACTGGTTTACCACCATTACGAAGTGGAACTCATCGCGCGTGTTGCCGCCGCCGTCGCCGCCAGCGGCCTGCTGGTGCTGTCGATTTACTACATGATGCAGGGCTTTACCGGCACGAAAAAACTGGTCGGGCTGGTGTTCGGGCTGGGGCTGATGCAGGTCGGCACGCCGCTGGCGCAGAGCCTCGTGCCGCTGCTGTATGGCGACGGCGACCTCAACGGCGTGTTTGCCTTTCAGGCTGCCCTCGCGCTCGCCTGCTCCGCCTGCCTGTTCGCCCTGCCGCTGCCGCCCGGCATCACCGTGCGCAAATCGTTCACGCTGGTGGACGCCTTGAGCTTTACCCTGTTCGCCTCCGGCATCGCCCTGTTGTGCGCCTTTCTCGTGCAGGGGCGCACGGTGTGGTGGACGACGCAGTGGCTCGGCTGGCTGCTCGCGGGCGGGGCGGGGCTGACGGGGCTGGCGTTGTACATCGAATCGACGCGGCACAAGCCGATGCTGGACTGGCACTGGATGACCGTGCCGCAAATTCTCATCTTCGCCGTGATGGGTGCGATGGCGCGGCTCTTGACCTCGGAGCAGACCGTCGGCGCGGCGGGGCTGATGGGCGCGGTGGGCGTGGGCAGCGCGCAGATGAGCACGTTTTACCTGATTGTTGCGGGCGGAATGCTGGCAGGTGTGGTCGGCAGCCTGATTTTGCTGGATATCAACGACATCCGCCGCCCGGTGATGGTTGCGCTCGCCTGCTTTGCCCTCGGCGCGTGGCTGGACATCGGCGTGGGGATGCAGACCCGCCCGGCGCAGCTCTACCTCAGCCAGACCATCATCGCCTTCGCCACCCTGCTCTTTATGGGGCCGATGATGCTCGAAGGCGCGTTGCGCGCGCTGGCGAAAAGCCCCGACCACATCATGAGCTTCTCCGCCGTGTTCGGCCTGTCGCAAACCCTCGGCGGGCTGGCGGGTGCGGCGGGATTCAGCGCGTTTTTAACTTACCGCACCCGCGACCACCTCGCCGCCATCGCGCAAAACCTCACCCTTTCCAACCCCGCGCTCGCCGCCGACATCCAGCGCAACGCCGCCGCCCTCTCCGCCACCCTCTCCGACCCGGTGCTGCTGCAAGGCAAAGCCGTCTCGCAAATCACCGCGCAGGCGGGCAAAGAAGCGGCGGTGGCGGCATACAGCGACCTGTTCGCGCTGCTGGCGGCGATGGCGGCAGTCTCGACCCTCGTCGCCGTCGCCCTGTGGCTGTACCGCCGCCATTACAAGATTGATATTCTGGCGGCGGAGAAGGCGAAAGTGTTTGCGGCGTTAGGGCGGTGAGGCGGACTGAAAACCTGTACTCAACCGAATAAAATCATTTCAGATTAAGTGTAAAAATGAACGAAACCATATCCCGACACAATACATTAATTACCCGTAAATATTTGCAGACCGAGCCTGAGAATCAATATTTTGAACGCAAAGGGCTGGGTAAAGACCTGATCAAACCAGGGAAGATTGCCGAAGAATTAATTGGTATGCTCAATGCCGATGGTGGTTTGTTGGTATTGGGTATTTCCGATAAGGGAGAACTACAAGACCTCAACAGTTTGGCAAGCGATACATTGAACGAATACCGCAAGCTGGTGTTTGATTTCATCACGCCGCCATGCAATATTGTTCTGGAAGAAATCATGCTTGATGGCAACCTGATTTTTCTGTACCACGTTGAACAAGAGTTTGAACGTACCTTTTGCCACAGCGGTAGTAAGGATTATTTTTTACGTGTTGCCGATATCAACCGAAAACTGAATTTTGAACAAGTAAAAAAACTGGAGTATGACAAGAATATCCGCCAGTTTGAAGATGAAGTGGTTTCTGATTTTGATGAAGAAGACCTGGACAGGGAATTACTGGAAGAGTATGCCAAAAAATTAAATAAAGCAGATTGTTATGAATTACTCAAGGCAAGACATCTAATTAAGAAGAAAGATGGCAGGATACTGTTTAAAAAATCGGCCATCCTGCTGTTTGGCAAAAATCCCGAAAGCTATATTCCTACTGCCTCCGTTCGCTATATCCGTTATAACGGGGTAGATGAAAAAACCGGCGATTTGCACAATGTAAGCAAAGATCAGCGCTTTGAAAACAATATTCCCAATTTGATTATTGAGCTGCGAGATTTTCTCCGCATTGCATTGAACGACTACTATTTTCTCGATATTAAAGTTGGCCGTTTTGTCAAAATTGCGGAATACCCTGAATATGCGTGGCTGGAAGGAATCGTCAATGCCCTTTGCCACCGTTCTTACAACCGTCAGGGAAGCTCCATTTATATCAAACATTTTGACGACCGTCTTGAAATTAGCAATAGCGGCCCACTTCCTGCCCAAGTTACCGTTGAAAACATCAGAACGGAGCGTTTTGCTAGAAATCCAAGAATTGCAAGGGTTCTTGAGGATTTTGGCTATGTTCGTCAACTCAATGAAGGTGTCAAAAGAATTTATGAGACCATGGAGCAATCTATGTTATCTGTACCTGAATATTCGGTACGAAACAGCAATGTGTACCTGATACTGCGCAACCGAATCAGGGCGCATTCCAAAACCATACACACCGCAGTAATGAAAAAAATTGAAGAACATTGGAAAGAATACAATGAAACCCAAGCAAATATCCTGTTGTATCTATTTACTCAGGGAAGTGCCACATTGGGACAGATTGAAGAAAAAATCCAAATTAACAAAAATACCATACGCAACTACCTGAATGATTTCATTGCACAACATATCTTGGAGAAGAGAAGCGAGAAAAAAACGCGATGTCAACGCGTTGTATGGCTTTAAGCAAGGATCCGAGGAGCTTAAGCAAGGTTAAATTCAATATTCAACACATTGAGTTGAAAAGAATTTTTACTCATAAGCAAGATTTGCCTCCGATTAAGCAAGATTGCAACCCCGCCTGAACCCCCAACCTACGGAAACCGGTGGTGTCCTAAAATGTATGCTGATAAACGGCGGGCAAACAAAAAGCAACGGAG
>NZ_CALJAH010000225.1 GCF_938028185.1 uncultured Cardiobacterium sp.
TACAAATTCTCTTTCGCCGAAAGATATGCAAAAGTTAGAAGAATTCCGTATTGTTATCCGTCTTTCAGAAATAGAGAGCATCTCATTTTTTGACTTAGCATACTATTTTGACGATTTTGCAGAAAGGCCTCAAAATATTCTGCATGTTGAAACTCAATAATTTAGCATGAGTCAGACGAAGAAAACGAATAACAATATTAAAGATAACAAATTATAACATTTTTTCTATTCACTAAAATCCAACTCAGGAAGCAATAAAAACTGGCTGGGCGGGAGAAGTGGATAAATGAAGCTTGCCGCTCAGAGCATTGCCACATTACGTTTTTCCGCAACAAGGTCGTCTATATCTGTAAAAGCATTTTCCAGCTTTTCAACATGATACAAATCGTACATATCAAAAATTAACTCTGCCACGCCCAACTCATCCCACTGTTCCAGCACAGCGTCTGCCGTAGTGTCTCGTGATTCAGCATAGCGCTCGAGCAGGTAAATAAAAAACTTCATTTCTTTGCTCAGATATTCCGTTGTCATGGTTTAATACTCCGCCCGGATGTACAGGGAATTTTCTGGATCTCCCGTTATTTGTTCACATTCCCACAGTTCAAAAACGATCAATGGACTTCCCTTATCAAATGCCAACTCTGGTTGGGTAAGTATTTTGTAGGTTTTTGACTTGATAAATCTTCTCAAGGCTTCTTTCTCGTCCAGCCCGTATTTTTCAATAATTTTTCCTATAATGGTTCGGTCAAAGAAATCCAAGGTTCTTGCGCTTACTCTGCTCATAAAATATGACTCTCCATAAAAATGAGCTGCTCCAGTGCAGCAGGCGTGAGGAAGGCATATTGGTCAGTTAGCCGTTGTGGCAGCAATCTTTTGATAGCCTCTTCACGGGTATATTTTCCATCCATGTAGTCATCAATAACGGGAAGGGTTGCATCGTTGGCAACCGGTCCAATCACCAAATCATAAGCACTGATAGCACGACCTGCCCGGTTGGCTACCACAAATTCAAGCCAGTCTTCATCTGCATGAGCAAAGTGCAGAATATTCAAATCCCTTAGTTTGTTTCTGTCTAACTTGTAGCAATTGACAATTGCCTGTGTGCTTGCCCGCCGACGGGCTACCACTTTTGCCCACCGTTCAGCCTGTTGATAATTACTGGTTAAATAGAAACCTGCACCAAAATCCAGCGCCCGTAGAGCAGGTAGGATTTCAGGTTGTTTTACTTCAATGTTACTACCGTGATAAAGCTGTATCGTCATGCTGGTATTATTCGTCATCTTTAATACGGGACAGATCTGCATCCAGGGGTTCCAGCGCGAGAAAACTCTGCCAATCTTTGGGACGGGGTGAAAGGATAATGTCACCATTCTCGCTTCGGTTGATTCAGAACATCCTCAGCATCGAAGTAATATTGAGCAGGCAATATCACTATCTGGTGATATTCATCGCTAAACCGTTTGGCAATAGTACTCATGCCGCACCTTTAACCTTGGGCAGAACGCATTTTTGCGCTGCTATTATTGCCACGCGCCGGAAACATATCCGGCTGATCCAGAATATCTTTGTTTGCATTTCTGACCCGCGCGATTGTCGCGCGCGAGACGCCGATTGCCCGCTCTATGGCGGAATAGCTGATACCGTGTCGTAGCATTTCGACAATGGCGTTGTGTTTTTCCGTGTTTGGTTGTCGTCCCCGATACTTTCCTTCCTTCCTGCCTTTAGAAATTCCCTGTGCTTGTCGCTGGCGGCGCATCACATAATCCTTGCGTGCTATCGCCGCTAGGATGTCGATGATCAGCACGTTGATGGCACGCATGATGGACGAAGTCAGCTCGTCGTTGCCAAGCACCATGTAGGTCGTTGGCAGATCGATGGCAACGATGTTGATGCCGTTCTCGGAAATCATCCGCTTCAGTTTCTCCCAATCCTCATTCGCCAGACGGCTCAGGCGGTCGATACTCTCCACCAACAGGGTATCGCCGGGTTTGGCTGTGTCGAGCAGTCGCATGAGCTCCGGCCGGTGCAAGGTTGCACCAGAGATGTTTTCAACAAAATAGGCGGCGATGCGCTGCCCATGATCAGCGACGAACTGATCCAGTTGTTTGCGTGCCCGGTTGGCATCCTGCTCCGAGGTGCTGGCGCGCAGATAGGCGTACACGAAGTTCATGGTTCCTCCATTATTTGTCCATCTTTATGGCAGGTGGTCTCATATAGGTGGTTTCGTTTTACCGGTTTAGTATAGGTTATCTCATAAATCGTTTTGCGGCACAAAAAAGGTGTTTCATTGGGGTATACCCTAATGAAACATCAAGGCGGCAAGAAATAATCACCCAGTGATATGTTTATGTATGCTTATAGTAGATAGTGTTGCAAGGGCGGTTGCAACTCACCTGATGCGATAATATGATTTTGGAAACATCACTTTCGACCGGAGCATCATGTCAGAACCGACTAAAGTCTTTACCGCCCACATTCCACTCTCACTGGCTGACCGCATTGACCAGATGGCAGAACAACTGGAACACACCCGAGCCTGGGTAATCAAGCAGGCACTCGCCAACTGGATTGCCGAGGAAGAAGCCCGCGACCGTCTGACACAGGATGCCATGCTTTCCGTGGAAGAAGGCAAGGTGGTACCACATGGACGGGTACTGGCCTGGGCGGACAGTCTGGACAGCGAAACCCCGCAACCGCTGCCGCGCTGATGCAATTGCATTGGGCAGTTGAGGCGCTGGATGATGTACAGCGTTTGTACGATTTCATCCTGCCGCATAATCCCAAGGCAGCGGCAAAGGTTGTGCAAAAATTGGTGCGCGCGCCGCAAATGCTGCTGGAACATCCGCGTATTGGTGAACAGCTGTTTCGCTTTTACCCGCGCGAAGTCCGCCGTCTGCTGGTTGATGCTTACGAAATTCGCTACGAAATCCAAAACGACGATATCTATATTTTACGCATCTGGCATAGCAGGGAAGCGCGCCCATAACAGCGTATTGACAAACTTTTACATCTTTGCTGCAATGCCTGCATAGCCGCACTTGCTCAAGGTGCATCACACGGACGCCATGCCAACATCCTGCGTCCAGCCATCATGGCGTTGGCATCTTTTCAATCTGCTGCCACGACAGCTTCTTCAACCCGCAGGGGAAACATCCCCTGTACGGGTAAGTTTCTCCTGTTTTTTTTATCTCAATTTACAGGAGAATCTTATGAGCACTCTGATTTCAAACAAAATGCCAGCTTTCTGGCACCAGTTTGACTTTATTACCCTGCTAAATTCGCCCCATGCCCATGTCCGCTGGGATTATGACGTGGATTACTTTTCTTGGAAGAGAAATGGTATCGAAATCACCGGCAGAATTTTCGGTGATTATCACATGGTATCTTCTTATAATGGGCATCAACTGAAAAAAGAATACCTGAAGTTGAATGTCGCCATAACCCATTTCTTTGCCCAAAAGAAACTGGTTAGCTATCTGGCCGCAGAAAACGACGACTGGATTACCTGGTCCTCACCAGAATCCTTGATCAAAGCAGTAAGGTATAAAACACGGGAAGGCCAACAACCATCACAGCAAGAATGCCTTGAGAACATTCGCAATTGGTTGGTTCGGTTGATTGACTTTCTCGACCGAAAAAGCTATTCGGAACTCAATGCACTTTCCTGGACCGGATATGATGCCGAACGCTGGCGAGAGATTGAGATGACGGCCAGAATGGCGTACCTCCCCATCTCCTTGGCTTGTTATCGTGCAGAGGTGTGTCATGATTGATACTCTCCGCAGCAAGATTGACGTTGTCCGTTCGTTGGGTGAACGGGTCTCGCTGTTACGCTTACGCAACCGCTCCTATATCCTGGTTGAGAATCGCCGTGACCGTGTGTCCGAAAGAACCGACCGGTTAATTCCCTTGCCGCCCTGTTTCGGGTGGCAGGAGTGTCTGGCATGCGCAGGCGCTACAATGGCGTAAACAGCCCGAACAGATCCACTATTTGCGTGGTGACGGCATCGAGCATGTACGTTTCCTGCATGGTGATTATCATGTCTTTATGAACCAGCCTGATTTGGGTTATTTCCTGGTCAGTATTATCGGCAATGAATCGGCAATACCGAGCTATGGCATCGTTGACCTTTCTGCTGATCTTGAGCCCCTAAAGCTAATTCGCAGAATTGAGACGTTGTGTCAGAAAACGGAAATTTGCCTGGCCGTGTCCGGTACAGCCTGCCTGTTCCGTAATCCTGCAAGTGGCCGTTATTTTGCTGTGCGTTTTGGCAATAAGTGCGAGTTATTTGGCAAGTGCATCAAAGAAATCGTGCTGTTACCGGAAGAGAGTAACGTTGTGTTTCATGCGTTTGAACAACAGGCGTGTGATTGGGAACGCCGTTTCGGCACACCAAATATCGTTTGCGACATCCTTTTCTGATTGTTACCCGGCGCAAGCCGGGTTTTTCTTTGCCTGAATGAAGGCAATGAATTATTTACACGTTCTCAACGCAAAAAAGTGTCCAAGGAAGACACGATTCATAAGGAGATTTAAATGTTCATAAAAGAGGTAAAAAAATATTAAAGCGACATCGCATTTCCGTCAAGCCAAGTTTTTCTGTATCTCGTTCTCACGGATGAAATGAATTTGCTATATCCCCGGCAGCTCGGCCTG
>NZ_CALJAH010000226.1 GCF_938028185.1 uncultured Cardiobacterium sp.
GTTTCCATGGCCATGGCACTACCCACCACCCCCACGATGGGCCCGAGCACCCCGGACAAAAACGACGACAACCAGCGGCGCGAACGCAACCACGACCTCCTGCGCCTCATCGTCGCCGGACTCGGCATGATGCAAGTGATGATGTTCGCCACCGGCCTCTACACCGGCGCCTGGCACGGCATCGACCGCGAATACGAACAACTGCTGCGCTGGATAAGCCTGCTCTGCTCCGCCCCGGTCATGCTCTACTCCGGCTATCCCTACCTCAAAAACGCCTGGCTCGGTCTGCGCCACCGCCAGCCAAACATGGACTTGCCCATCGCCCTCGCCTGCGCCGGGGCATGGCTCGCCAGCCTCTACCACACCCTCATCGGCCACGGCGAAATCTACTACGACGGCGTCACCATGTTCATCTTCTTCATCAGCATCAGCCGCTACCTGGAGGCGCACACCCGCCGCCGCGCCCGCCACAACCAGCAGCACTTCGCCCGCCTCCTCCCCGACGCCGTGTACAAATACAATGACAGCGGCGAAACACAACTCGTACCCTTGCCAACCATCCAGCCGGGCGACCACATCCGCGTCCTGCCGACCCACACCATCCCGGTGGACGGCGAAATCACCCACGGCGCAAGCCGCATCGACGAACAAATGCTCACCGGCGAAAGCACACCGCAATACAAAACCATCGGCGACCGCGTCCACGCGGGCAGTACCAACCTGCAAAGCCCGCTCAACATCCGCGTCAGCCAGACCGGCCAACAAACCACCCTCGCCGCCATCCGCCGCATCAGCGCCCGCGCCGAACAACACCGCTCGCCACAAATCGACCGCAACGAAGCCCTCGCCCGGCAGACCGTCCTCGCCGTCCTCATCCTCGCCGCCGCCGGCTACCTGCTCTGGCAGTTCATAGACCCCGCGCGCGCCTTCGACATCGCCCTTGCCATCCTCGTCGCCACCTGCCCCTGCGCGCTGTCGCTCGCCACCCCGACCGTACTCACCGCCGCGCTCAACCACGCACACAAACGCCACATCCTCATCAAAAACAGCAACACCCTCGACCGTCTCAACCACATCCGCCGCATCCTCTTCGACAAAACCGGCACCCTCACCCAAGGCAAATACCAACTCCAACAAAGCGACTACCACGGCGACCCGCAGCGCCTGCTCGCCATCGCCAAAACCCTCGAAACCCACAGCACCCACCCCATCGCCTGGTACTACAGCCAACAACCCGTCGCGACCGTGACGATGGACAACATCGAACAACACAGCGGCAAAGGCATCAGCGGCGACTGCGACGGCAGCCGCTGGCACATCGGCAGCGCCGCCTATATGCAAGAACACGGGGTCGCAATATCACCCGCCGAACAGCCCCCTTTCGCAACACAACTCCCTCCCCCTGTGGGGGAGGGCTGGGGTGGGGGTTGCCCGCATACCGCCGACGCCGAATCGGCCACCCATAAAAATGATGCGGCTGACGTAGGTCGGCCATTCATGGCCGACACAAAGAACGTCGGGCATAAATGCCCGACCTGCGAAGAGCATAACCCCCTCCCCTGCGAAGCGGGGGAGGGTCGGGG
>NZ_CALJAH010000227.1 GCF_938028185.1 uncultured Cardiobacterium sp.
CAAGCGCTTCATGACAGAAGACCCGGCCGCCAAAGCCATCGTCTTCACCACCTTCCGCGGCACCGCACGCTACCTCGTTGAGCGCCTTGCCGATGAAAACATCAAAGCCAGCCTCCTGATGGGCGGCGGCGAATTTGACAAAGAAGCCATCGTCAGCGCCTTCCGCGACGACAAAAACCGCCGCCTGCTCGTCTGCACCGACGTCGCCTCCGAAGGCGTGGACTTACAATTCTGCCGCCTTGTCATCAACTACGACCTCCCCTGGAACCCGATGCGCATCGAACAACGCATCGGCCGTATTGACCGCATCGGCCAACAAGCCAAACGCATCCTCATCTGGAACTTCGTCCACCAAAACACCATCGACGCCCGCATCCTCGACCGCCTCACCGCCCGCATCGGCGTCTTTGAAAACACCCTGGGCGAGACCGAAGCCATCCTCGGCCACGTGCGCAAACTCGAAGACGCGCTCCTCTCGGCACACCTGACCGCCGCAGAAGAAGCACGCATGCTCGAAGCGACAGAACTCGCCATCACCAACGTCCAGCGCAAACAAGAAGAACTGGAGCGCGAAGCCATCCAGCTGGTCGCGCACGGCCAACAACTGCTGGCACAAATCGAAGCGGCGCGTGGCGACGGCAAAACCATCACCCGCCACGACCTCACCCGCTACATCGAGGGCTACCTGCGCAACGCCCCCGGCTGCCAGTTCGCCGCCGTCCACGGCAAAGAAGACACCTACAACATCAGCCTAAGCCCCACCCTGGCGGCAGAACTGGACGACTACCTGCGACAAGAAAACCAGCTTGGCAAAACCGCCCTTGCCAGCGGCTACAACAAACCCTGCCGCTTCACCGACAAAATCACCGACAAAGCCAAACCCGGCGAAGAAATCATCCACCGCTTCCACCCGCTGGTGCGCTTCCTCTCGCGCAAAATCGAAAACGACGCGCCACACTACCCGCTCTACGCTGCCAAAATCCGCGCGGCGAACATCCGCCCCGGCACCTACGCACTGATGGCGCGCCTGGCGAACTTCTCCGGCGTCAAAGAAGAAGAACACCTGCTCGCCGCCGCGATAGCACTCGAACACGGCACCCCGCTCGAAGCGCGCGCAGCAGAAACCCTGCTCAACGCCATCCGCCAAAACGGCAGCGACTGGCAAACCGCCGCCATCCATATCAAAGCCGAACAAGGTGTCCATGCCGCCGCACAATGCGAAGGCCGCCTCCGCGCGCACTACAGCACCATCAAAAAAGAAAAAGAGCGAGAAAATAAAGATCGCGCCGACCTGCAAATACAACTGCTCAACGACCATATCCACAAAAAAAGCGAAGGATTCAAAAACCGGATAGAAAACCATGAAGCCTATGCTGCCCAACACGAAAACACCCCGGATAGCCGGCGCCGCCTGGGCATGGCAAATGCAGAACGCCGAAAAATGCAAGAATTCCTCGCCCGCATGGAAGTCCGCCGGGAAGAAATTTTACAAAAAAGCCAGAAATTTGCAGCAGAATCACGGGAAATCTGCACACTACTGGTGGAGGTGGTATGAGCATAAAAAAAGACTGGAAAAAATCGTCTAATAACTTCAATCCGCACATCAATAACAAAACCCTGCCGGAAATGCCCGCGTGGGGTAATATCGGCAAATCCCTGCAGCATCCTGAATATCAAGAAAGCGGGGCGGATATGACCGTGCGCATCGGTATTGATTTTGGTAGCGCTTTTACCAAAGTTGCCATTCGCGCTGGCGTTGATTTAGTACTTGTTGGCTGGACGGCCGTTACTGGCGGTACAACAGATACAGGACGCCACATTCTTCCCGGATTAGTCGTGCGCTTGCCGGATGGCGAATACTGCTGGCGGCGCATAAATAATGCCGATGTCAGGGGCAACCTCAAACTCCCACTAATAGACGAAACCGCTACCCGCAACGAATGCCCGGCCGATACCATCGCCTATCTGGCACTGGTCATCCGCTACGCGCGCGCTTTCCTCTATCGTGACAAAAATATCGGCGGTAAACTTGCTGCGCGCACATTGCGCTGGGAACTTAATATTGGCTGCCCCACTGAGCCGCACGAAAGACCTGAAATCGTCAATAAATTCCGACATATTGCCCGCGTCGCCTGGATGCTGGCAGCAGACGAACCACTTAGAGAAAAAGACATTATCAGTGTCTGGAATATGACTGACGGCGGCGAGATGAATTTTTCAATAGAAACCGGGCTAGCAACAGAACCCGGCGTTATCCCAGAATTTGTTGCACAAATTGCCACTTATTTGAAATCCTCACAAGTACAAGAATTCTTGCACGTATTGATTGATATTGGCGCGGCAACGCTGGACGTTGCCACCTTCAATATCGTCCTGCAAAAAGACCAAACCATTCCACCCCGCATCCCCATCTTCTTTTCCGATGTCAGCCCGCTGGGTACCCATTACCTATGCCATAACCGCCATCAAAAACTGGGGCTTCCTCTTGAATGGGACAATACCGCACCAGTAGAACCCGGACGAAAATTTGCACAAAGAAGCCGGAAATATTTTGATGAAGTTGCAGAAGCAGATAACGCATTTATGCAACAAATTGCCGAACGCGTTAAAAGCGTCATAGAAAGAACCCGCAACCTGAATTGGGGTTCGACAAGAAACAAGGCTTGGCGGGACGGAATTCCCCTATTTATTACCGGCGGCGGCGCGCACTGCGAGCTATACCATAAAGCAATTGAACAGGTAACCGAAGAAATTACGGCGCGCGTTCAGCAAGTGGCAGACCAAAGAAATTTTCGCTTTATCGAAACCAATCCAGCAGAAATAAATGGCCAACAATTCCGTGATAGCGGCAGATTGGGTGTGGC
>NZ_CALJAH010000228.1 GCF_938028185.1 uncultured Cardiobacterium sp.
CGATGGCGTCCAGCAGCACCTTGCGGTAGGTGACATCAAGCTGGCGCAGGGCTTCCAGATGGCGGCAGAGTTGCAGGCCGGTTTTGGCGTCTTGGGTATCCAGCGCGGTGTGCGGCGGCGCATCAAGCGGCAGGCTGCTTGTCCAGAGGCGCTGGTAGTTTTCTTGCGCTTCGTCATCGTCCGGCGCGTCGCTGATGAGGTAGTCGTAGAGGTAAATGATGGCGTCGCGCTGGGCGCGGTAGTTGCTGTCGTTTCCTGCCGGGTGGCGGCTCGCGCGCCAGCAGATGTAGGCGGCGAGTTCGTAGCGGCTGAGGTGTTTGTCGAGTTTGATCAGGCGCTGGATGTGTTGTTCGAGGGTGTTTTTTTGCGCTTCGCTGAGGGTGGCGGTGGCGCGGGTGAGGTGGCCGAGCAGCGGGATTTGCGCCAGCGGCGCGGCGTGTTCGATGGTGTTCAGCGCCGGGCGGGCGGCATCGAGGGTTTCCAGCGGGATGACGCGGTTTTGTTCGATGTCAAAGGGGCTGGCACCGCTGTGGTAGATGTAGAGGGCAAGGAGCGCGGCGGCGGGGTCAGCGGGCGCGGGGTAGTGCTGCGCGGCCAGGGTGCGGTCAAGGCTGATGAGCGGGTAGGTGGCCGTGCTGGTCAGCGCGCTTTTGCCGCGCTGCACGGGGTTGGTTTCGTATTGGTCGCGCGCCTGTTGCTGGATGTCGAAGAGGATGGCGTCAAGTTCGCGCTCGCTCACGTCGCCGCCGCCCCAGCTCTGGATGCGTTCGCGCAGCGGCGGGTGGGTGCGCAGCAGGCGGTTCTGCGCGCTTTGGTAGTAGATGAAGTAGATGTGGGCGCGGTCAAGCGGCGGGCGCAGCAGGCGGACGCCGTTGTGTTGCAGGGCGAGGGCTTTTTTCAGCGCGCCAATGAGGGCGTCCGGGTGGCGGGTGTATTGCACGGCGCGGGCGTCGGCCATGTGTTCGCGTTGGCGCGAGAAGGCGGCTTGCAGCAGACGACCGCAGAGGTAGTGGATGCTGCCGAAGAGGGCGAGAATGCCGCCGGTGTAGCTGTAGCCCTGTTCGTTGGCAAGGAGGCCGCGCAGGTCAAACAGGTTGGCTTCCGGCGCGGTGTGGATGCGGTCTTGCTGGTTTTGCCATTCGCTAATAATGTAGTAGCCGTGCAGGATGGCGGTGAGCTGGCTGTAAAGGGCGAGGTCGCCGTTTTCGATGTGGCCGTATTCGTGGGCGATGACGGCTTGCAGTTCGTCGCGGGTCAGGCTGTCCAGCGCGCCCTGGCTGATGGTGAGTGCGAGGGTGTCGTCCGCGCCGCCGAGGATGAAGGCGTTGATGCTGAGGTCGTGGCGCTGGATGAAGGTTTCCGGCGGCGGATTGCCGGAGGCGGCGCTCATTTCGGCGACGAGGTTGGTGTAGCGGCGGTCGCGGGCGGAATTGTCGCGGGTGGGTTCGGCGCCGAGCGCCCGTGCCTGTTCGCCCGCGCTACGTTCACGCATTTTGCGCCGCGCGTCGCTGTAGGCAAGGAGCATGATGCCGGTCGGGACGAGGCCGAAGGCGAGGCTGAGCCAAAGGTAGCGGCTGACGAAGTGTTGTCCGCTATAGACGGCGATGAGGGGCGAGATGCCAAAGAGGGTGAGCGCGCAGGCGAGGCTGTAGCTGAGGTAGCTCGCCAGCGCCGCCAGCCAGAAGGCGAGGTTGAGGCGGCGGCTGGACGCGGCCGCCTGGCGGTGTTTTTCGCGGAAATTAGTCATGGGGTTTCCGGTCGGCGTTTACATACAGGGTAGCGGGGTTGGTGTATGTATGTTGGGGCGGTTTGATGCCCTGCCCTGTTTTCTCCGCGGCAGGGGCGGAGCGGAATTAGGGCGTGTTTACAATTCATGGTAACGAACTGATTTTATTAGGAATGCGCAAAA
>NZ_CALJAH010000229.1 GCF_938028185.1 uncultured Cardiobacterium sp.
CTCCCCGACCCTCCCCCGCTGCGGGCGCTGTGCGCCCTGCAGGGGAGGGGGATATTCGGCGTAGCAATTCAAATTCATGTGGATAACCGGGATTTTGAACAGGTCCTAAAAAATCGGCCCGCAGGCCGATTTTTTTATTTCCACACCTTTTCTATCAACCGCAGCAGGTTGTCGCGCATGATTGCCTGGATGTCTGCGTCGCGGTAGCCACGGCGGGCGAGACCGTCGCGGATGTCGTCCAGTCCGGCGGGGCTGACGTATTTGCCGCTGAGTCCTTTTTGCGGGTCGTAGCCTGCCTCCGGCGGCCACCAGTATTGGCGGTTCACCTCGGCGGGGATGTCCGGCACGCCGTCGTCGTAGCAGTAGTCCAGGCCGATGGCGGTGTGCTCAATGCCGACCATTTGCACGATGTAGTCGATGTGCGGCACGAGCGAGGCAGGTTTGAGGTCGGGGTCGCCGATGAAGCTGCCGACGCCGTTGAGCGCAATCAGGCCGCCGGTCGCGGCACAGGCGCGGATGGCGCGGTCGGTGATGTTGCGCCCGTGTGCGACCAGCGCACGCGGGTTGGCGTGGCTGAACAGCACCGGGCGGTCGCCGCTGTAGGCGCAGATGTCGAGCGCGGTTTGTTCGTTGCTGTGGCTCAGATCCATGAGGATGCCCGTGGCGTGGATGGCGTCCACCATGCGTTCGCCGAGCGGGGTCAGGCCGCCATCGTCGTGCGCGCCAGCGGCGACGCTGTTGCGGCGGTTGTAGGCGAGGTGGATTTGGCGCACGCCAAGGCGGTGGTAGAGCGCGACCATGTCCGGGGTTTCGAGCAGCGGCAGTGCGCCTTCGAGGTCAAAGCTGACGGCAAGGCGGTTTTCACCGGCGATGCGCGGGATGTCGGCGGCGGTTTCAGCCAGCGCCAGCCAGTCGCTTGCCGCGATTTGGCGGCGGTAACCGGCAATGGTGGTCATGATTTGCGCGAGCGGGTTCATGTCCATGCCGACGTTGATGGAGAGGTAGCGCACGCCCGCGTCGTAGTGCAGGCGGAGCTGGTTGATGTCGGTGTCGCCGTGCAGCGGCAGGCAGCTGTGCGCGTCGGCATACCAGAAGTTTTGCATGGGAGTTTTCCGGTGGGGCAGAAACAAAGCGCGAGCGGTGTTACCGCTCGCGGGTGTGTGGCGCGGCTCAGGCGTAAGCCGCCGGGATTTGCAGGTGGTAGTCGCTCTCCTGCTGGTACTGGTGCGCGAGGTTGAGCAGGCGCGGTTCGCTGAAGTGCGGGCCGATCAGCTGGCAGCCGGCGGGCAGGCCGTCGATGAAGCCCGCCGGGTGGCTGAGGCCGGGCAGGCCTGCAAGATTCACCGAGACGGTGTAGAGGTCGCCCAAAAACATCGCTACCGGGTCGTCGATTTGGCTGCCGATTTTGAAGGCGGGGGTCGGTGTGGTCGGGCAGAGGATGACGTCCACCGCGTTAAAGGCGGCCTTGTAACCGTTCAGGATGGCGTGGCGAGCGCGGCGCGCCTGTTCGTAGTAGGCGTCGTAGTAGCCGGCGGAGAGGGCGTAGGTGCCGATGAGGATGCGCCGTTTGACTTCGTCGCCGAAGGCTTCGCTGCGGCTCTTGCGGTACATTTCTTGCAGGTTTTTTGCCTGCGCGCTGCGGTGGCCGTAGCGCACGCCATCGTAGCGCGAGAGGTTCGAGGAGGCTTCCGCCGAGGCGATGATGTAGTAGGTGGCGATTGCCGCTTCGCTGTAGGCGAGATCGATGTCCACCAGTGTCGCGCCCAGTTTTTCGTAAAGGGCGGCGGCGGCGTGGATGGTGTCGGCCATCGCCGGGTTGAGGTCGCGGAAGTAGTTGCGCGGCAGGCCGATGCGGATGCCGTTGAGCGGCTGGTTCAGTTCGCCATCGAAGGTGGTGCGGGTTTGCGCGCTGCTGGTGGAGTCGCGCGGGTCGTGTCCGGCCATGCCGTTCAGGATTAGTGCAAGGTCTTCGGCGCGCGCGGCAAAGGCGCCCGCCTGGTCGAGGCTGGAGGCGTAGGCAATCATGCCCCAGCGCGAGAGGGTGCCGTAGGTGGGTTTGATGCCGGTGATGCCGCACCAGGCGGCGGGCTGGCGGATGGAGCCGCCGGTGTCGGAGCCGGTGGTGTAGGGGACGAGGCGGGCAGCGACGACGGCAGCGGAGGCACCGGAAGATCCGCCGGGGACGTGTTCGGCGTGCCACGGGTTTTTCACCGCGCCAAAGGCGCTGCGTTCGTTCGAGGAGCCCATCGCAAATTCGTCCATCGACACTTTGCCGGTCATCACCGCACCGGCGGCGGCGAGGTTTTCGACGATGCCCGCGTCGTAGGAGGGGATGAAGTGTTCGAGCATTTTGGAGCCGGCGGTGGTGCGGATGCCGTGGGTGCAGAAGATGTCTTTGTGCGCCATCGGGATGCCGTCCAGCGGCGAGAGCGCTGCGTCTTTGCTGCGGCGGGCGTCGCTGGCGTCGGCGGCGGCGCGGGCGTGGTCGAAGGTTTCGGTAATGTAGGCGTTGAGTGCCGGGTTGTGCTGCGTGATGCGGGCGAGGGTGTGTTCGCAGAGTTCGCGGGCGGAGATTTCCCGCGCGGCGAGGCGGGCGGCGAGGGTTTTGAGGCTGTCGTGGTGCATGGTCATTCGATGACTTTGGGGACGGTGATGAAGCGGTCTTCGGCGCGCGGCGCGTTTTCTTCGATGCTTGGCATCATGTCGCGCGCGACGGCAATGTCCGGGCGCAGGCGCTGGGTGTCGCCCAACGGGTGCGACAGCGGCGGGGTGGCACTGATTTCCGGGGTATTGATGGCGCTGAAGAGGTCAAAGATTTGGCCGAGTTCGGCGGCGAGGCGGGTGAGTTCTTCGCCTTCGATTTCGAGTTGGGCGAGGTGCGCGGTTTTGGCGACGGTGGCGGGGTCCAGTTGGCTCATGGCGGTTAAAAATTCCTTCAAAAAAACGCGCGGAAAGGTATCATATCGCGCTTTGAATTGCACCGTTTCCGGTGGAAATGTTTTTGCAAACAGAGGCTTTTATATGGGTTTTAATTTGTTCCGCGGGATGTTTTCCAGCGATTTGTCGATTGACTTGGGTACTGCCAACACGCTGATTTATGTGCGTGGCGAGGGGCTGGTTCTGGACGAGCCTTCGGTGGTTGCCATCGCGGAGGATCCGCAGGACGGGCGGAAGAAGATTGTCGCTTATGGTTCGCAGGCGAAACAGATGCTGGGGCGCACGCCGGGCAATTTGACGACGGTACGGCCGTTGCAGGATGGCGTCATCGCCGATTTCAAGATTACCTCGATGATGCTCAAGCATTTTATTCACCGCGCCCACCGCAGAAAGGGCGGTTTTCGTCCGGCGCCGCGCATTTTGGTGTGTGTGCCGTCCGGTGCGACCCAAGTCGAGAAGCGCGCGATTCGTGATGCCGCCGAAGGCGCGGGCGGGCGCGAGGTGTTTTTGATTCAGGAGCCGATGGCGGCTGCGATTGGTGCCGGGATTCCGGTCGATGAGGCTTACGGCTCCATGGTGGTCGATATTGGCGGCGGCACTTCGGAAGTCGCGGTGATTTCGCTGAACGGTATTGTCTATTCCACTTCTGTCCGTATTGGCGGCGACCGCTTCGATAGCGCCATTATTGATTATGTGCGCCGCAATTTCGGCATTGTTATTGGGGTGCCGACCGCCGAGCGCATCAAGAAGGAAATCGGCTGCGCTTATCCGTCGTCGGAAATCCGCGAGCTGGAGGTGCGCGGCACCAACCAGCAGGAAGGCGCGCCGCGCAGTTTCAGCATTAACTCGAACGAGGTGCTGGAAGCGTTGCAGGAGCCGCTTGGCGGTATTGTCCGCGCCATCAAGCAGGCGCTGGAATTGACCCCGCCGGAGCTGGCGGCGGATGTCGCCGACCGTGGCATTGTGCTGACCGGTGGCGGCGCGCTGTTGCGCGATTTGGATCGTCTGCTCATGGAGGAAACGCGGCTCAAGGTGATTATCGCCGAAGACCCGCTGACTTGCGTCGCGCGTGGCGGCGGCAAGGTGCTGGAATTGCTCGATCAACGTGGTGTGGCATCGTTCTTGATGTCCTGACCGGCAACGCATGATTTTTTATTCTGTGCCGGAATCGCAGGCGCCGCCGCAGTTGCGCCTGCGTCCCGTGCTGCTGGTGTTGGTGTGCGCCATGGTGTTGTTGCTGGTGGCGCAGCGCACCCGTTGGCTGGCGTTGCCTTATGGCTGGTTGCACGATGGCGTCTATGCGCCGGTGCGTACCGCGCTGCATACGCCGCTTCAATGGTCGCAACACGGCTGGCAGGTGTTTTCTGAACGGCAGGACGAGCACGCGCTGCTCTTGCAACAGCAGCAGGAGAATCAGGAGTTGCGCGCGCAGGTGCAGTTGCTCGGTCATTTTCAGGCGGAGAACCGCCGTCTGCGGATGTTGATGGATTCGCTTTTGAACGTAACCGACCCCGTGCTGATTGCCGAGTTGAGTGATACCGCGATTGACGGCTACCGCGAGTCGGTGACGATTAACAAGGGCGAACGCGACGGGGTGTACGTCAATCAGGCGGTAATTGACCCCTACGGTTTGGTCGGGCAGGTGGTGGAGGTGTTTGCGCACGAGTCGCGCGTCATGCTGATTACCGATACCCGTAGCCGCGTCCCGGTGTATGTCGCGCGCACGCAGCAGCGCACGCTGGTGTTCGGCAGCAATGGCTACGGCACCCTGGAAATGCCCGCGCTGCGCGCCGACAGTGATATTCAGGTCGGCGACCGCCTTGTCAGCTCCGGTCTCGGCGGCATTTTCCCGCGCGGTTATCCGGTGGCGGAAGTGACCGCGATTGAGCGCGATACCCGCGCGGCATCAATGACGGTGCGCTTGCGTCCGCTCGCCCATTTGCAGTCCATGCTGGAAGTGTTGCTGCTTGACCAGCGCCATATTGCCTATACGCCGCAGGCGGTGGTGCCGGTCGGCCCGCCGGTGCCGCCCAAACCGGAGCCTGAGGCAGCCGCAGAGCCGGCGGATGATGCGGCGAAAGCGGCAGTAGCGGCGGAGAATCCTCATGCGGATGCGTAATACGTCGCCGCTCGGCGGGCTGTTTTTGTTGTTGTGGGCGCTGATGGTCGGCGCGGATTTTTATGCGCCGTGGTTCGTCCTGCCCGATGTGGTGATGGTGGCGGCGCTTTATTTGTTTCTCTTTGTGCCGCAGTTGCCGCTGTGGCGCTGGTTGTTGCCGGTCAGTCTGTTGATGGATGTCGCTTCCGCCAGCCCGTTTGGTTTTCATGCGCTGTTTTATGCGCTCGGCGCGCTGATGGTTTCGCCCTTCCCCGGCATCTGGCGCATGGCTGCGCCGGTCGTCAGCGTGATGGTGTTGTGCCTGCTCGCGTTCGCCTTGCAGGTGCTGCGCTGTCTGCTCTTTTATTTGTGGCAGGGCGTACCCGCGCCGCCCGGCTGGCTCTGGGGCGGGTTGTTGTCGCTGTTGCTGTTGCCGCTGGTGCGCTGGTTTGCCGACCGTAGCGCGCAACGCATTCTCGGAGAATTGCGATGAAACGCTGGCGCGCCGACCCGTTGAGCGAAGGCGAGCAGGGCGACATCGAGGCGAAGCTGCAACAGTCCTTTTCCCGCCGCATTTTTCTTTCCGCCGCGCTGGTCTTTGCCGGATTTTTTGGCCTGTTTGTGCGCATGGGCTATTTGCAGGTGCTGCGCTATGACTATTACCGCACCCGCTCGCAGAGTAACCGGATGCGCCTCAAGGCGATTGTGCCGGAGCGCGGCACGATTTATGACCGCAAGGGCAGGGCGCTGACGGAGAACATTCTGCGCTACCGCGTCATCATCAGCCCGTCGCAGACGGTGAATGTGCGCGAGACGGTCGATGCGGTCGATGAAATCCTGCCGCTCCTGCCAGAGGAACGCGAGCGCTTTTTCCGCCTGTACAAGCAGACGCGCCGCTATGAATCGGCGGTGCTGAAGGCGTCCATCAGCGAGCAGGATTATTACCGCCTCGCGGTGCAGTTGTACCGCCTGCCAGGGGTGTCGGTCGAGGAATATTACGAGCGCTATTACCCTTACGGCGAGCTGGCGGCGCACGTCATCGGCTATACCAACCGCATCAGCGAAGAGGATTTGGAAACGCTCAACCCGGATGATTATCGCGGCCTGCAATACATTGGCCGCTCCGGCATCGAGCAGCAATATGAGGAACGGCTGCGCGGCAAGCCCGGCTATCAGCAGGTGGAGACGGATGCCAACGGCAATATCGTCCGCCTGATGCACGAGCAACCGGCGGTGCGCGGGCAGGACATCTATTTAAGTCTCGACATCGAATTGCAGGCGTTCATTTACCGCGCGCTGGGCGACTATCGCGGCTCCTCGGTGCTGATTGACCCGCAGACGGGCGAGGTGCTGGCGATGGTGAGCAAGCCCGGTTTCGATGCCAACCTCTTTGCGCGCGGCATCAGCCAGCGCCAGTACAAGCGGCTGCTCGAAGACCCGCACGGGCCGATGTACGACCGCGCGCTGAAAGGCCGCTACTCGCCCGGCTCGGTCATCAAGCCGTTTATGAGCCTCGCCGGCTACCACTACCGCGTCTTCACCCCCTACACCCGCGTCAATTGCCCCGGCTATTTCCGCGTCCCTGGCGCGGCGCGGCGCTTCCACTGCTGGAACCGCCACGGCCACGGCTCGGTCAATGCCGACCGCGCCATGGCGCAATCCTGCGACGTCTATTACTACCACCTCGGCTACCAGCTCGGCATTGAGCGCATCGCCGAGTTCGCCAGCCATTTCCGCCTCGGCATCCCGACCGGGATTGATATGCCGGACGAAGGCAGCGGCGTGGTGCCGACGCGCGAGTGGAAAATGAAGCGCTTCAAAACGCAGTGGTACATCGGCGACACCATCAACTGCAGCATCGGTCAGGGCTTCTTCACCACCACCCCGCTGCAACTCGCCTACATGACCGCGCTCATCGCCCGCGACGGCAGCGAGTTCACGCCGCGCCTGCTGCGCAAAATCTACGACCCGGAAAGTGCCAGCCACATCGCCCCGCCGGTGCCATTGGATACCGGCAAAGTCGCCGTGTACGAACCCGGCATCTGGAACACGGTGCGGCAGGACATGGTGAACGTCATCCACAGCGCCTACGGCACCGCGCGCAACATCTCGCGCGGCCTCACCTACCGCATGGCGGGCAAATCCGGCACGGTGCAAGTCGTCTCCTTCAAGACCGAGCGCCGCGTGCACGCACACGAACTGGGCGCGGAAGAACAGGACAACGCGATGTTCATCGCCTTCGCCCCCGCCGACAAGCCCAAACTCGCCATCAGCATGGTGGTTGAACGCGGCGGCGGCGGCAGCTCCACCGCAGCACCCTTGGTGCGGCAAATCTCCGACTACTATTTGCAGGGAATGAACCATGTTGCTGATGCATGACGTGCGCAAAAAAACCGTCTGGCAAAGGGTGGGCGAATGGCTGCGCCGCATCGACATCCCGATGCTGCTCGGTCTCTTGACGCTGATGGGCGGCAGCCTGCTCATCCTGCGCAGCGCGGGCAGCGCCGAAGAAGGCATCCTGATGCGGCAAACGCTGCGCTTCGCTGCCGCCATCGGCGTATTGCTCGCCATCGTCGCCGTGCCACCGCGCTACATCCGCCGCCTCACCGCCCCCGCCTACTGGCTCACCATCGTCCTCCTCATCCTCGTGCTGCTGCTCGGCAGCAAGGCGGGCGGCGCGCAGCGCTGGCTCAACATCGGCATCGCCCGCATCCAGCCATCCGAACTGGCAAAACTCACCATTCCGCTGATGGTCGCCTGGCTCGTTACCGTGCGCGTTGCCGTGCCGGGCATCGGCAGCGTCCTCCTCGCCCTCGCCATCATCGCCGTCCCCGCCATCCTCATCCTGATGGAACCCGACCTCGGCACCGCCCTCTTGGTCAGCGCTTCCGGCTTCATCACCCTCTTCCTCGCAGGAATGCCGCGCTGGATTATGCTCCTGGGCGGTGCGCTCGCCGCCGTCGCCCTGCCGCTGTTCTGGATGTTCGGCATCAAGGACTACCAGCGCGACCGCGTGCTGACGCTGTTCAACCCCGAAGCCGACCCCTTCGGTAACGGCTACCACATCATCCAGTCCAAAATCGCCATCGGCTCCGGCGGCCTCTTCGGCAAAGGCTATATGCAGGGCACCCAGTCGCAACTCGAATTCCTGCCCGAATCCAGCACCGACTTCATCTTCGCCGTCATCGCTGAAGAAACCGGTCTCATCGGCGTTGGCATCCTCCTCGTCTGCTACGGCCTCATCATCGCGCGCGGCCTCTACCTCTCGCTCCACCTCTCCGACCGCTTCGCCCGCATCATGGTCGCCAGCATCCTGCTCACCCTCTTTATCAACATCTTCGTCAACATCGGCATGGTCAGCGGCATCCTGCCGGTAGTCGGCCTGCCGCTGGCGATGATCAGCTACGGCGGCAGCTCCATCCTGTCGCTGATGGCGGGCTTTGCGCTCGCGATGAACCTCGCGGGCGGCTTCCGCGAAAACAAAAACGAGGAACACCTATGACCCTACGCTGGCCCGCCTGCCTCGCCCTTGCCATTAGCCTGAACGCCACCGCCGAAACCTACGGCGACAACCCCGCCGCCGTCAAAATGATGCAAGAGCTCGCCACGCGCGACGGCTACGACGGCGACTACCTGCAATCCCTGCTGCTCGCTGTCTCGCGCGACGACGGCGTCCTCGAAAAAATCAGCCGCCCGGCGGAAAAAACCAAACCCTGGTACGAATACCGCAAAATCTTTGAAGACCAGGCGCGCACCGACGGCGGCGTCGCCTTCTGGCAAGAGCACGAAGCAGCGCTCGCACGGGCAGAAGCACAGTACGGCGTTGACCCGGCGATAATCGTCGCCATCCTCGGCGTCGAAACCCGTTACGGCAAAATGACCGGAACGACACCCGTGTGGCAGTCGCTCCTTACCTTATGTATAGATTACCCGCCACGCGCACCCTTTTTCTGCGAACAAACCGACTACTTCCTCCGTCTCGCCAAACGCGAAAACAAAAACCCGCTCGCCATCAAAGGCTCCTACGCGGGGGCGATGGGCATGGCACAATTCATGCCGGGCAGCTACTACAACGACGCCGTCGATTACGACGGCGACGGCCACATAGACCTCTGGCACAGCGCCGACGACGCCATCGGCAGCATCGCCAACTACCTGCAAATCCGTGGCTGGCAAAAAGGCGGCCATTACAAATACCGCCTGCCGCTCGAACCCAACATCCCCGACTTCGGCAAAAACTACAAACCCGGCTACAAAATCGGCGCCTTACTACAAGACGAGCGCCTGAAAAATGACGTAGAATTAACAAAAGAAATCGGTGATAATGCCGACGAAGCGGTCGGAAGCCTTGTTGTTGACGAGACAGAACAACAAAAATCCTGGTGGATAACCTATAACAATTTCTACGTGATCACCCGCTATAATGCGTCCCCGCTTTATGCCATGGCGGTTGGCGATCTGGCCGACCGAATCAGACACAAACGAGAGAGCAAACACAACTAATGAACGTAAAACAACTTCTGGCACTGAGTATCGCCGTCACCGGAATTGCCCACGCCGAAACCGTGGTGGACAAAACCGGCAGCGCGCCGACCACAGAACAGCAGGTGAATATCGTTAAAGTGATCGATTTTACCCATCCACAAAAAACCGAGGCATTGCAAGAAGCCAAAAACAAGGCACTGCTCGCCGAAGACGACAAAAAAGCCTTCCGCGACATCGCCTACGACCGGCCCAACCTGCGCAAACTGGTTGATTACAATGCCAAGGGCGACGCCCTCAACAAAGAAGGCGACGTTTACACTAAAAGCAGCGGACGCAAAAGCTACAGCTACACCGTCCTCGGCAAACGTTACCAGACCCTGGCGGACAGCAAGGGCTTTGAACAACAAGGCCCGGCCTCCTGGTACGGCAACCCCTTCCACGGCCGCAAAACCGCGAACGGCGAAACCTACGACATGAACGAAATGACGGCAGCGCACAAAGAACTGCCGCTCGGCACACAAGTAGAAGTGACCAACCTCTCCAATGGCCGCAAAGTCGTCGTCCGCATCAACGATCGGGGACCCTTCCACGGCAACCGCGTCCTTGACCTGTCGCGTGCCGCCGCCCAGGAACTGGGCACACTAAACGCCGGAGTCGCGCAAGTACAAATCCGCGCCCTGCACTAGGAAAACACCAGGAACCGTGATGACTCACACACACATCCCCCGCCTGATCATCCTCCTCATCGCCGCTGTTTACAGCGGCGTTGTCTTTGCCCAGACCGCGCCCGAACTGCCCGTCAAAAGCTACATCCTGATGGACGCGGCGACCGGACAGACCCTTGCCGACAAAAACGCCAACGAAAAACTGCCGCCTGCCAGCATCACCAAACTGATGACCTCCTACCTCGTCGTCGAAGCGCTGGATTCCGGCAAACTGACCATGGACACCCCGATTACCGTCAGCCAGAACGCCTACAAACAAGAAGGCTCGCGGATGTTCATCGAAGTGAACAAACAAGTGCGCGTCGAAGACCTGTTGCAGGGGCTCATCGTCCAGTCGGGCAACGACGCGGCGATGGCGCTGGCCGAATACCTCGGCGGCTCGGCAGAAGGCTTCACCGCGATGATGAACCGCAAGGCGGTCGAACTGGGCATGAAAGACACCCACTACACCAACCCGACCGGCCTGCCCGACCCGCAGAACTACACCACCGCGCACGACATCGCCACCCTCTCGCGCCACATCATCAACGACCATCCGCAGTACTACCACTACTACGGCCAAAAAAGCTACACCTACAACAAAATCAAACAGGACAACCGCAACCGCCTGCTGTGGCGCAACGCCAGCATAGACGGTCTGAAAACCGGACACACCAAAGAAGCGGGCTACTGCCTCGCCAGCTCCGAAAAACGCGGCGACATCCGCTTCATCGCCGTCGTCCTCGGCGCTGACAAAGAAAGCGACCGCTACGACGCCTCGCAGGCACTGTTCAACTACGGCTTCGCCCAATTTGAAGAAGCCGTCGTCCTGCAAGCCGGACAAAAACTCTCCGCCGTGCCGGTGTACAAAGGCAAAACCAACGAAGTCAACGTGCGCCCGCAGCGCGAAGTCAAACTGCTGCTGCCACTCGGCGAACGCAGCAAAGCCGTCGCCGCGCTCGACATCCAAAACCCGCTCATTGCCCCCATCAGCGAAGGACAAGAAATCGGCACCATCCGCGTGCGTATCGGCGACAAAATCTACGCCACCCTGCCCGCCGTCGCCGCCGAACCCGTCGAAGAAGCCGGCTTCTTCAAACGGATGTGGCACAGCATCAAACTGCTCTTCTGATGCGCGTCCAAACCCTCGGCCTGCGTCCTTACCAGGAAACCTGGGACGCGATGCGCGACTACACCGCCAGCCGCGATGCGGCGAGCGAAGACCAAATCTGGCTGGTACAACACCCGCCCGTGTACACCCAGGGACAGGCGGGCAAACCCGAACATCTGCTCGCACCGGGCGACATCCCCGTCATCCAGATAGACCGTGGCGGGCAAATCACCTACCACGGCCCCGGCCAGACCATCATGTACCTGCTGCTGGACATCCGCCGCGCCAATATTGGCATCCGCGAACTGGTGAGCCTCATCGAAAAAACCGTCATCGGCTACCTGCAAGAGCAGGGCATCAGCGCCCAATCGCGCGCCGACGCACCGGGCGTTTACGTTGACGGCAAAAAAATCGCCTCGCTCGGTCTGCGCGTGCGCCACGGCTGCACCTACCACGGCGTTGCGCTCAACGTGGACATGAACCTCGAACCCTTCACGCGCATCAACCCCTGCGGCCTCGTCGGTATGCAGATGACCCAACTGCGCGACCTTGGCGTGCCGCATGAAACAGATGCGGCAGGCAACGCGCTCGCTGCCCGCTTCCAGCGGGAATGGCTTGCAAAAACAGCGTCCAGCCTGTAACATCGCGCAGTTTTTTCATACCCGTAACAGAATCTTAGGAGCCCTCTCATGAAAAAAGACATCCACCCGAACTACCGCCCGGTCGTCTTCCAGGACAACGGTGCTGATTTCGCCATCCTCACCAAATCTACCGTCGAAACCAAAGAAACTATCACTTGGAAAGACGGCAAAGAATACCCGCTGGTGCGCGTTGATATCAGCAGCCAATCCCACCCGTTCTACACCGGCAAACAAAACATCGTCGATACTGCCGGCCGCGTTGACCGCTTCAAACGCAAATACGGCAAAAAAAGCTGATTGCGCTTGGATGCAAAAAAGCCCGCACACGCGGGCTTTTTCTTTGAGTTTCTGCAGCAGTCGAATGTGCGCAAAATCCGGTGATGTTCCAAAATGGGGGCGACTCTGTCAGCGGCCAAAGGTGCCGGTGAGGCTGGCGCTGCCGAGGCTGTGCGCCCAGACGTTGAAGCCGACACGGGCGGTGGTCACGTCTGCGGGCAGCTCAAGGTGGTCGCAGTCAAGGGCGTGGATGGTGAAGATGTAGCGGTGTGCGCCGTGGCCGGGCGGCGGGCAGGCGCCGCCATAGTTGTAGTCGCCGTAGTCGTTACGGGCGTGGCGCGCGCCAGCAGGCAGTTGCGCGGCGGCATTGGCGGGGAGGCTGTGCAGCGCGGCGGGCAGGTTGATGATGTACCAGTGCCAGAAGCCGGAGCCGGTCGGGGCGTCCGGGTCGTAGCAGGAAAGGGCGAAACTTTTGGTTCCGGCGGGCGGGTTCGTCCAGTGCAGTTCGGGCGACTGGTTCGCGCCGCCCGCGTCGGTGTGGACTTGTGCCAGCGGCAGGGTGTCGCCGTCGCGGAAGGCGGGAGAGGTGAGGGTGAAGGTTGTCATGGTTTTCTCCGGTTGGATATGGAAAACGCCAGACGGTGCTGGCGTTGTGGGCAGGATGGCGGCGAGGTTATTTGCGTTCTTCGCCTTCGCGGGTGATGACGACCCAGCCTTTGAGTTGTTCGATGCGTTGTTGGCTCGGCAGGTAGGTGCCGACGTGTTCAATGTTGGAGGCGCTGTAGGCGGTGGCGGTGCGTGCCATTTCGGCCATGTCGCGTCCCAGCAGCAGGCCGCGGATGGTACCGGCGACCATGGCGTCGCCTGCGCCGACGGTGCTGGCAACGCGCACGCGCGGCGGTTTGGCGTGTACGGCTTCGTTTTTGGTGATAAACCATGCGCCCTGGCCGCCCATGGAGACGACGACGATTTTCATGCCGCGTTCAATAAAGCCGCGCGCTTCGCGGATGATGTCGGTGTCGGTCGGCAGTTCGCGCCCGCACATTTCTTGCAGTTCGTGGATGTTCGGTTTGATCATGTCGGGCAGTACGTCCGCGCTCATGGTTTCGGTCAGCGCCTTGCCGCTGCTATCGACGACGATGTATTCAAATTTGCCGCTGTATTTGGCGACGATGCGGGCATAGAGGTCTTTGTCGATGCCCGCAGGCAGGCTGCCGCCCATCATCAGTACGCGCGCGACGCCGACGTGCTGGTCGATGTAGTCCCACAGTTGTTGTTGGTATTCTTCGGGAACGAAGAGACCGGCGGGGTTGATGTCGGTGGTTTCGCCGTTGCTGCCATCGACGATTTTGACGCAGGTGCGGGTTTCGCCGGGGACGCGGATGCAGTGGTCGATGACGCCGTGCTGTTTGAAGGTGCGGACGAAGCGTTCTTCGTTTTCTGCGCCCATGAAGCCGGTGGCGCTGGTGCTGATGCCGGCGTCGGCGAGGTTGATGGCCACGGTCAGGCCTTTGCCGCCGACGGTAATGTCCACGGCCTGGGCGCGGTTGACGGCGTCGCGTTGCCAGCCATCGACGTGGATGGTCATGTCGATCGCGGGGTTGGCGGTGATGGTGATGACTTCCATTGGGTCTCCTGTATTGGGTTTGGGGTTTGAAACGGTTTTAGTAAAAAGTTGCGCGCATTATACGGTTTGGCCACGCAGGCGGGGTTATTTTTCCGGGCGGCTGTAGAAGCGGCGCAGTTCTTCGGCGAATGCCGGGGCGCGCCAGGTGTTGCTGGCGGTGATGTGGCCGGCGTGCGGGATGATCCAGAGGCCTGCGTCGGGGATGGTGCGGTACATTTCCAGCGCGTCTGCCAGCGGGGCGACGGGGTCGCGGTCGCCGGTGATGATGAGTACTGGACAACGGATGCGCGCGAGGTCTTCGAGGCGGTGTTTGTGTTCGCTACTGTCTGCGTGCAGGGCGTCGCCGACGCGGGCGATGACGTGTTTCCACGCATCCGCGCCGCCTTGCGGGCTGTGCAGTTTGGAGAGCCAGGCGGCGAGGCCGAAGTTTTCCCAGTAGGCGGGGTCGCCCATTGCATAGACTTGTTTGTGGATGTCGATGTTGCTGCGGTAGCTGATGCGGTAGAGGACGAGGCGTTTGACGCGCTCGGGGTGTTTCAGGGTGAGCCAGAGGGCGACCGCGCCGCCCATGCTGGAGCCGCAGAGGTTGGCGCTTTGTACGCCTTCGGCGTCCATCATTTCAAGGATACTGTCCGCCATGTGGCTGATGGTGAGGCGTTCGCTGGTGAGCGGGCTTTTGCCGTGGCCGGGCAGGTCGGGGATGAGCAGGCGGTAGCGTTTTTCGAGCGGAGCGATTTGTGGTTGCCATTCTTCGCCCGCCATGCCGCCGCTGTGGAGGAGGATGACGGGCTGGCTGTCGGCGTGGCCGTAGGTTTGGTAGTGGATCATAGGTCGAGTTTTTTCAGCAGGTAGTTGGTGAGGTAGGCCAGCGGTTTGTCGCGGCCGTGGGTGGCGTAGTAGAGCTCGTTTTCGTCGCGCGCGGCGCGGCGGATGCGGCTGCCGATGGCGGGGTCGTGGTAGATGATGAGCACCTGGTCGCCTTCTTGCAGCGAGGTGGCGGCGCTGGGCAGGATGATTTGTTGCTGGTTGCGCAGGATGAGCAGCGGGATGGCGTCGTTGGCGGTTTCGGGTTTGTCCGGCAGCATCCACAGGCTTTGCAGGCGCAGCAGGCGGCCGCTTTGCAGTTCGTTGATGATGGCGGGGGCGCGCTGTTTGTCCACTTTGAGGATGTGGTGGCGCGGGTTGTAGTCGCCGCTCAGGGTTTCGATGCGTTGCAGCAGTTTTTGTCCCCACGCCTCGTTTTGGTGCCAGAGGACTTTCATGAAGCGGCTCAACAGGTTCTGCGCGATGCGCGGATAGACTTCGCTGACGATGAGGTCGGCTTCGGCCATGACGCGGTCAAACCCGGCGACGGCGAAGAGGCGCTGGTCGGAGCTGTGGTTTTGTTTGCCGACGACGAAGAGCGAGGGGTGCATGGTTTTGGCAGTGACGGCGATGGAGAGGTTGTCCGGGTCGGATTTGTAGGCGGCAACGATGGCCTGGGCGCGGTCGATGCGCGCTTCACGCAGGGTGACGGCTTCGGTGCCGATGCCGCGCACTTGTCCGGGCGCGGTGGGCAGGTCGGGGTCGATGATGGTGCAGTCCACGCCTTCGTAGTCGAGGAAGCGTTTCAGGGTTTTGCCGAGGGCGTCGTTGCCGCAGATAATCCAGTGTCCCATCGGCGGTTGCGGCGGCGGCTGGTAGGGTTCGCCCGGTGCGCCTTGCAGGCGGGCGATGAGTTCGGCGATGGCGGGGCGGCGCAGCGCGGTGGTCAGGCGCAGGGCAAAGATTTGGTTGGTGTTGATGGTGGCGTCGGTGTTGAAGGATTTGGCGTTGGCGCTGCCGGCGCGGGTGTAGGTGCGGCAGATGATCTGGAAGCGGGTCTGGTCGGAGGTCAGGAGGCGGGCGGCGAGCGAGACTTTGATGTTCACCGCTTCGGAGTCGGTGATGGCGATGACGGCGCGGCAATGCGGCGATTGCACGCCCGCTTTCAACAGCAGCTCCACGCTGTAGGCGTCGCCGGTGATGGCAAGCACGCCGTGCAGGCTGGGGTCGAGCGCCATTTTGTTGATGCGCACCGGGTCGTTGTCGATGACGACGCACTGGTAGCCGGAATTGAGCAGCAGGCGGACAAGGCGTTGCCCGGATTCGCCGAAGCCGCAGATGATGCAGAAGCGGCGCCGCTGTTTGGCGACTTGCCGGGCGAAGCGGCTTTCGCTCAAGGCGTGCTGGAAGGTGGGGTCTTGCAAGAGGGCGATGACTTTCCCGATGGCGTAAAACCAGGCGGGGACGGTGTAGTAGATGCTGACGACGACCCACATCCGCTGCCATTCGGAAAATTCGTACGGCAGTTCTCCGTAGCCGATGGTGGTGGCGGTGTAGCTGACCCAGTAGAAGGCCTGAAAGAGGGTGAGGTAGGTGAGTTCGCCGTCGGAAGCGATCGCCGGGATGAGGGTGATGCCGAGGATGGCGAGCGAATACGTCCCCAGCAGGATGAGTGCCGGGCGGCGCATTTGCCGCAGGATGAGGTAAACGACTTCGTTCATCAGCGGCGCAGCGTTGCGGCTTCGATGACGACGAGTGTGACCGAGACGAGGTTGGCGACGAGCGCGCCTGCGGTGAAGGAGACGATGGTCGCCATCGTGCTGGCTTCGAGCAGGGAGACGCTGAAGGTCCAGGCGAAGACGGCGCCGAGCAGTTGCACGTCGGCAACGAGGCTGGTCGCCAGCATCAGCGAGCCGAGGTGCGAGCGGTCGCCGAATTTGAGGATGGTGCAGACGATGCTGACGATGAAGGTGAAGAAGAGTTCGAGTTTGTCGTGGTGTTCGGGGTTGCTGATGTCGCCATAGACAAAGCCGAAATTGAGGGTTAGGGCGAGGAGGACGAAAAAGCCGAACCAGACACGTTCGCTGCGCATGGATGCTCCGTAAGGTTAAAAATCGGTGGCTATTTTAACGCGAGCCGTCTGGCGGTTTTCAAATTATCCCCGGTCTGGCGGGCGGGGATTTACATACAGGGTAGCGGGGAAGGTGTATGTTATAGGTTTGCTGAACAGGCAACGGTGGTAGCATGAAAGCCTCTACCCCCTCCCC
>NZ_CALJAH010000230.1 GCF_938028185.1 uncultured Cardiobacterium sp.
AGACAGCATATATTTCAGGACACCATCCAATTTACATACAGGATAGCGGGGAAGGTGTATGTAAACGACCAGCCCCCTGCGCTCACTCCGCCGGACTGTCCGCTGCGTCTGGGGAAAGTATTTGCCGCAGCAGCGCGGTTTTCACCGGGTCGCCGGGGTCATTCAGCGCTTCGTAGAAATCAATCGTCGCCGCGCAAAGAAAGGCGCGGTCTTCCGCCGTTTTTGCCATTTCCGGGATGGCCGCCAGCACGATTTTCTCGCCGTAGCGTTGGTGCAGGTCTTGCCGGATTTGCGCCTGTAGTGCCTGAATGGCGGCGGCATCAGGCGGCGCGGCAGGCGTGGTTTTGTCGCGCAGGATGGCGATTTGCATCGCGTCCATGCCACTTTGAGCGGTAGTTTCGCGCAACAGCGCCATGTCGCTCGCTACGCCGTTGCCCGGAAAAAGCAGGGCAAAGCATTGCTCCGGGTCGCGCTCCTGTAACAGCTTGAGCTGTTTCAAAAAAATCGCCTCGAACTGTTGCAGGGTAGCGTCGCCGAGGCGCGGCAGTCGTCGCAACAGCACCGGCGCGTAGGTCTCGCGCAAGAGCGTCTCCAGCTGTTGCGGGTCGGTACTCCCGCCCTGCCGCATTTTGGCGAGGATTTCCTGATAAACCTGCGGCTCTTCTTCTTTCAGCGTCGCCAGCAGTGCGCCCTGTTGCGCTTCATCCTCGCCCGGTTGCGGCGCAGGCTCACTGTCCGGCGTGGTGGTGCGCAGATAGTGATTCAGCCCCCACAGCGCGGGGGCGACAAGAATGGCGAAGACCAGCGCGGCGACGAGCAGGCGTACGCCTTTACGCTCGCTATCAACCACCATCCTGCTGATAAACAGGGCAATAATGCCACCCACGCTAATGACGGCCAGCGTCAGCATCAAGTCGGTACTCATCGCTTACTCCCACTCAATCGTCGCCGGCGGCTTGCCGCTGACGTCATACACCACGCGGTTGATACCGCGCACCTCGTTGATGATGCGGTTGGAGACGCGCCCCAGCAGGCTGTAGGGCAGCTCCGCCCAGTGCGCGGTCATGAAATCGCTGGTAATCACCGCGCGCAGCGCGACCACATAATCATAAGTGCGGCCATCGCCCATCACCCCGACTGATTTCACCGGCAGGAACACGGCGAACGCCTGACTGGTGCGCTCATACCACGACACGCCGTTTTCATCGCGCGTCTGCCGCAATTCCTCGATGAAAATATCATCGGCGCGGCGCAGCAAGTCGGCGTATTCGCGCCGCACCTCGCCGAGAATGCGCACGCCGAGACCGGGGCCGGGGAACGGGTGGCGGTAAACCATGTCATGCGGCAGGCCGAGGGCGACACCCAGCTCGCGCACCTCGTCCTTGAACAGGTCGCGCAGCGGCTCCAGCAGCTTGAGATTGAGCGACTCCGGCAGCCCGCCGACATTGTGATGGCTCTTGATGGCGTGCGCCTTTTTCGTCTTCGCCCCGGCGGATTCAATCACATCCGGGTAAATCGTGCCCTGCGCCAGCCAGCGCGCATTCGCCCGCTTGCCCGCCTCGCGCTGGAACACCTCAACAAACTCCGCGCCGATAATCTTGCGCTTCTGCTCCGGGTCGGTCACGCCCGCCAACTTCGCCATAAAATCGGCGCTGGCATCGACATGAATGACCTTCACCCCCAAATTCTCGGCGAACATCTGCATCACCATCTCCGCCTCATTGAGGCGCAGCAGGCCGTGATCAACAAAAACACAAGTAAGCTGCTCACCAATAGCGCGGTGAATGAGCGCGGCGGCGACCGACGAATCCACCCCACCGGAAAGACCGAGAATCACCTCCTCGTCGCCGACCTGCGCGCGAATCTTTTCGACCGCTTCCTCAATATAATTCGGCATCGTCCAGCTTGGACGCGCGCCGCAAATCTCCAGCACAAAACGGTTAATCAGCGCCCGCCCCTGTTTCGTATGCGTCACCTCCGGGTGAAACTGAATGCCATAAAAACGCTTGCCGACATTTTCCATCATCGCAATCGGACAAGACGGCGTCTCGCCAATCACACAAAAACCCTGCGGCAATTGCGATACCTTGTCGCCGTGGCTCATCCACACATCGAGCGTATGCGGCAAATCATCCTGAATATTGCGGGTCAAATCGCTGTCAATCGTTTTCACCTGCGCATAACCAAACTCGCGCTGATCGCCGGGGCTAACCGCACCGCCCAAATGATGCGCCATAAACTGCATCCCGTAACAAATGCCCAATATGGGCACACCCAAGTCAAAAATCCCGGTATCGGTCTGATAGTCCGAATCATAAACCGAATTGGGGCCACCGGAAAGAATAATCCCCTTCGGATTAAAAGCCTTAATTTCGGCCAGCGGCATATCAAACGGATGCAACTCACAATAAACATGAGCCTCGCGCACGCGGCGGGCAATCAATTGCGCAACTTGCGAACCAAAATCGAGAATCAAAATTTTATCGGCATCAGGCGGGGTCGTCATGGAGAATCCTTAGTTTGAATTTCTTGCGGGTAAGCTGGAAACTGTCATCCAGCAAATCCAAAATAACCGCATCGGGCAAAGCAGCAAGATGCAAACTGAGCCAATGCGACTTGTTCATATGATAAGCGGGCAACACGCCATCCATACCGCGCAATATTACCAGATTTTCCGGCAGCGCCTTCACATTCAGGAGCTGCACCGCCTCCGCCTGCGGCAAACCGACACTTGTACCGGGCGGATTCAACAACACCGCAAACCATTTGCGGTTATCCGCATGACGGAACACCGCATAATCAGGATGCGCGCGCCACAAAAACTCTGGCGCGACGCCATAGCGGGTTTCCATTTCAGTGAATAACATTTGCGGATTCACGACTATCCTCCTTGCGGAAAAAACGGCGGATCATAATCCGGCACAAAATGCGATAAAGAATGACGGCGAAAGGAATGGCGTAAACAGCAGAGACCATCTTTTTCAGCGTAGCCGCATGACGCCACCATAATGGCGTAACCGTTGGCGGATGGGTGCTGTCATCAATACGGTAAGAAAACTCGAGCGGATCGCTCATACTGTCCGCAAATTCCCTGACATAAACCGTATCGCCATCGCGTTCAAGATAAATACGGTGCAATCCATCATTCTCCTCAAAATACAGCGGCTCACGACAAAGCGGCTTGCTTTGCCATTGCGTCGGCTCCGCCAAATGCACCAGTTGCGGACGTGCATCATCCAAAATACAAACCGAAAATAGCGCATTGGGCGTATCAAGTTTTGGCGCCAGCCAAAGAAAAAAGCCCCAACCCAACAAAAGCCAACAGGCAAGCCCAAGCGACAGGCGCAGCCACAGCGGAAAAATGTGGTTTTTACCCGCTGGCTGCTTGAGTGTTGCCGGAATTTCCTTGCCTTGCTTAACCTCTCGCCATGTTGGCAAAGCAAAGCGAATACGCAAACCGCGATAACTCAATGCCTGCAGGAAGCCGAAAAAAACACCGACAATTAACCATCCCCGCAAAAATAATAAAGGCGTAAAGCCATCCATATAGCCATACGATACGCGCAGAAGAAATAGCATCAGGGCAATAATAAAACCATCGCGTAGTGCAAAGATTGCGAAATTGGTCAAGAATCCAGCAAGAATTAGCGGTGGCAAAGCCATGCCCCGCCGCCACAAAAAATGGTGTAACCAAGTAGATTGAAAGTGATGCGGCAGTTTGAGCGCCTGCAAACGCGGTAATACCTGGGCAATGATTGCCGGATAAGACGATGACATAAATTACTCCTTCGGCGATTGCCAAATTTCCTGCCATGATGGCAAATTGTGTGCTTCCCGCCATTCACGCAAACGGCAGGCGACGATTAACCCGCCAATCATCGCGGCAGAAAAAGCGCCGCCCATGATTGCCAGCAATGACCCGCCAGAAAGCAGCCATAAAACCAAAGCGGCAAGCAGTGCAAAGCAAAAACCATAGCCCATAAAATTGCCGACAAAACCCGCCAATATCGGCGGCGACAACATCACGCCCCGCTGCCAAAGAAAATGATGCAACGGCGTGCGCTGACACCAACGGGGCAACCCAAGCGGTTGCAGGATTGCCAAAGCGCTGCGGATGGAAGGCGGATAAGCGCCATTTTGCTGCCCGGCTTTTGCTGGCCGGTAAATGATAGGCTTTGGATCATTGGCTGGTAGTTTAGGCATGATTGTCGCTTGGTGTATCGGGCAGGTTTTGCACTTCTTGCCATGTGAGCAAATTTAATTTTTGCCGCTGGCGCTGTGTTGAATACGCCATCATCGCTCCGTAAGTTATAAAATAAATTATCCCATACACCACCCACTCCACAGACGTCAATCCATTATGCCAACGCAGTATATATAAAAATATCAAAGGAGTAGAGAGAAATATAGGGATGCTATTAATGCCAAAATAAACAAAATTGAAGGCGAAATTGGCCAAGATGGCAGGCGGCAAGGCGATGCCATGCCTCCAGAAAAACCTGTGAACAAACCACCATTTCTCATTCTTCAGGAATTTTGGAATATCGGCGGCTTTCAGATAGGCC
>NZ_CALJAH010000231.1 GCF_938028185.1 uncultured Cardiobacterium sp.
CCCACGGGGGGAGGGGGCAGATCGGCGGAATTTCACGCATGGGTTCATGCATCGCAATATCCGCGAAGGAAACAAGGGTTCAAAAAACAACGGAGCAACCCCCTCCCCCTGTGGGGGAGGGCTGGGGTGGGGTTACTGAATACAGCACCCGCCATTAAATAGCCATTCAACCAGCACATAAGCCAACCCCATGCCCCACACCCTGCACTACCGCCCCGTTGCCACCGCCCTGCCTGCCGCTGAAGGCAAGGCGGTCGCGCTGGACGCCGTCCTCGCCGCGCGCGATGCCCGCGTCGCCCGGCAACAGGCATTGCTGGCACAAGGCGGGGTGCTGCTCTCGCTCACCCTCGTCGCCCCCGGCGCGGTCAAACGCAGCCCGCTGCTCGATGCCATCTTCGCCGCCGCCCTTGACGCGCTGCGCCCGCACATGGGCGACGCACATGCGCGGCAGGAAGCGGTGGACGACGGCGGCCATCACGCGCTCTACCTGCTCGACGGCGGCGCACGCGACTGGAAAAAGCGCGTCATTGCGCTGGAAAACCGCTCGCCGCTGGCGCGGCTGTGGGACATCGACATCATCGACCGCGACGGCGTCGCCATCTCGCGCCGCGACCTCGGCCTGCCACCGCGCCGCTGCCTCCTCTGCGACGCCGACGCCAAAACCTGCGCCCGCGAACGTCGCCACAGCATCAATGAGCTGCAAGCGGACATCGCCCACCGCTACCGCCTACAGCAACAAGCGCAAGCGATAGCGGCGACGATGCGCCAGGCGCTGATAACGGAAGCGACGCTGACGCCGAAAGCCGGGCTGGTCGATGCCGCGCACAACGGCGGCCACGGCGACATGAACCTTGCCCTGTTCCTCACAAGCGCTGATGCCATCGCGCCCTTCCTCGGTGACTGTGCCGCCTGCGGCATGACCTTCGCCGGACACCCTGCCAGCCCCGCCATGCTCGCTGCCATCCGCCCCATCGGCATCGCGGCAGAAGCGGCGATGCGCGCGGCAACTGGCGGCGTCAATACCCACAAAGGCGCCATCTTTGCCTTTGGCGTGGTCGCGGCTGCCCTCGGCAGACGCCTCGCCGGGGCAGGCACAGCGACACTCGCTGAAGTACAAGACGACGTGCGCGCTATCAGTGCCGGGCTGCTCGCCGAATTGCAGCAAAGCGGCGGCGACAGCGCGGGCAAACGCGGCTACGCGCGGTACGGCATCAGCGGCGCGCGCGGCGAAGCGGCGGGCGGCTATGCCACCGTCACCCGCCACGCCCTGCCCGCCTACCGGCAAGCACTGGCGGCAGACGGCAACCCCCGCCGCGCCCTGCACCTCGCGCTTGTCACCCTCTACGCCGTCAATGACGACAGCACCACCCTTGCCCGCGTCGGCCTGGACGGCCTGCGCGCGCATCAGCATTGGGCGCGGCAACTGCTCGCAGACCGCGCCACCCTCGCAGACGAAACACGGCTGGCAGACGCCATCGCCGCCTACGCCCGCGACTGTGCCGCCCGCCGCTTGAGCGCTGGCGGCAGTGCCGACCTGCTCGCCCTCACCGCCTGGTGCGGGCAGCACTTCACCCCCAACCCTGGAACCCCTCTATGAGTACCAAAAAAGCCATCCACTACCTCATCCTGATCGCGATTATCGCGGCGACGTATATCTTTCCCGCGCCGGAAGGCCTGACCAACATCGGCTGGCATCTGGCAGGCATCTACATCGCCACCATCATCGCCATCATCCTCAAAGTTTTCCCGCTACCAATCATCCTGCTCGCGGGCGTCTCCCTCGCCTCCATCGCCATCGGCGTTGCGCCGGGCGAACAATGGTTCGACAGCGAAGCGCAAAAAGCGGTTGATGTCGTACTGAAAGAAAAAGATGTTCTCAACGGCTACAAATCCAGCACCACCTGGCTGGTCTTCGCCGCCTTTGCGATGAGTACCGCCTTCGTTGCGACAGGCCTCGGCAAGCGCATCGCCTACCTGCTCATCGGCGGGCTCGGCAGCACCACCCTGCGCCTAGGCTACGTCAATGCCTGCCTTGACCTGCTCATCTCCCCGGCAATGCCGTCGGTCACGGCACGCGCGGGCGGCATCATCTTCCCCATCATGAACTCGGTCGCCGTCTCGCTCGGCTCGGAGCCGGACACCAGCCCGCGCAAGGCCGGACGCTACCTGCTGCTCAACACCTACATGGTTGTCAAAACCACCGGCTATTTCTTCATCACCGCGATGGCGCCGAATATGCTGGCGATGGAACTCATCGGCAAGGTTTATGGCTCAAGCCATCCCTTCCTGCTGAGCTGGCCGCAATGGTTCTACGCCGCCTCCGTCCCCGGCCTCATCTGCCTCTTCCTCACCCCGCTGGTGGTTTATTTCATCTGCCCGCCAGAGCTGAAGAAGCTGGACAACAAGGCGATTGCGAAAAAAGGCCTGGAAGAACTCGGCCCGATGACCGTGCGCGAAAAAACCCTGCTCGGCCTCTTCATCCTCGCCGTCCTCTCCTGGGCGCTGGGTGAAAAAATCGGCATCAAGGAAGCCTCCACCACCGCCATCAGCATCATGACCCTGCTCGTTATCTGCGGTGTGCTTGTCTGGGACGATATGCTGAAAAACAAGGGCGCCTGGAACACCCTCGTTTGGTACGGTGGCCTGCTCGGTCTCTCCGGCGTGCTGGAAAAAGCCCACTTCTTTGACTGGCTCTCCGCCACCATGCAGGCCAACCTCAACTTTGGTGGCATCAGCAGCACCATCGCCACCGTCATCATCCTCTTTATGAGCGTCGCGGTGCGCTACCTCTTCGCCTCCGGCGGTGCTTACATCGCGGCAATGGTGCCGGTGTTTGCCGCTGTCGGCCTTGCCGCCGGTGCCGACCCGACCCTGCTCGCGCTCGGTCTGCTCTTCTCCAACTGCTACGGCGGCGCGCTCACCCACTACGGCTCCGGCCCGGCGCCCGTCATCTACGGCGCAGGCTACAACGACATCAAATCGTGGTGGATAGTCGGCGCGGTCTTTGCCTTCGGCAACCTGCTGATACACGTCACCATCGGCTTTGCCTGGTGGAAAGCGCTGGTCGGCATGGGCGTGCTGTAAGCATTCCCCGCCTGCAAAAAAACCGCCCTCCGGGGCGGTTTTTTTATGGTGTGTAACGCCTGGAGCCGTTAGGTTTATGGCGCAACCGCAGTCAAATGCAGCGGCACGAAAATCAGCGTGTAAAGCACGACCACGGCGAGCGCGGCGATGGTCGGGATGGCGGTGCGTTTGACCAGCAGCATCGGCGAGAGGTTGCCCGCGCCGCTGACGGCGACGATGACGCCGGATACCGGCGACAGGGTGCGGCCAACGTTGGACGCCTGTTGCATCGGCAGGATGAGGTAGGCGGGGTTGATGCCCAGTTTGGCCGCCATTTTCGGCGCGATTTCGACAAAGGCGTAAAAGGCGGCGTTGCCGGAACCGGAAGCGACCACCACCAACAGCGTCACGCCGACCAGCGCGAACATCATCGTCACCCCGGCTGCACCGCTTTTTTCCACCAGCGCAATCATTTCATCGACGAAGCCGATGTTGCTCAGTCCTTCGGCGAAAACTCCGGCGGCGATGAGGAGGATGACTACGCCCGCGAACGCCGCGCCCATTTCCTGGTAGGCGACTTCCAGCCCTTCGTAGAGGTCTTTGGCGCGCGGGTTGCGGCAGTATTCGATGATGAGGCTGATGATGAGCGTGAGGATGACCACTGCGCCGAGCGACATTTCCGGCATGACGCGCCCGCCGATTTCGATTTTGCCGTCGAAGACGAGCATCCCGGCAATCGGCAGGAACGGCAGCACCATGTAGAACACAGGCGCTTTTTTCAGCGCGGAAAGGTCCATCTGCACGCGCTCGCCGCCGCCCTGCGGCAACAGGCCTTCGTTGCGGTCGCAGTACGGTTGCCAGAAGAAATGGGGGCGTATAGGACAAAATGGAGGCTCAAAAACGCTGTAAGCCTTATGCTGCAAGGCTTTAAGCGGGGTCAAAACCTTTGAACACAAAAAATGCTTTTTCTGTGGCTCGAAGAAGGTCAAAAAGAATGGGCGGCGCAACAGCCAACAACGCTATAAATGCTGCAATTGCGGCAGGCAATTTGACGGTGGCAGGCGTCGCCAAAGCGATGAACTTTGGACAGCCTACAGCGCAGGCAAGCAGACAGCGGCACAGCTTGCCGCGCAGTACGGTTGTAGCAGTAAAACCATCTACCGCCATCTGCGCAAGGTGCGCATCCGGGAAACCTTCCCTCAGCCTGCCAAAGCCAACATCATCATGGACACCACTTACTTCGGGCGCGGTTTCGGTGTGATGGTGCTGATGGACAGCATCAGCGGGCAAGCCCTTTCCGTCCGTGAGGTCAAACACGAGACCAACGCCCTCTATGCCGAAGCACTGAACGCTTTGCGGGAAAAAGGCGTTGTAATACAGAGCATTGTTTGCGACGGGCGGAAAGGATTGTTGCAGCTGTTCCCGGAGATTCCCGCGCAACTGTGCCAGTTTCATCAGGTCAAAACTGTCAGCCGCTACCTGACACGCAACCCGAAAACGGC
>NZ_CALJAH010000232.1 GCF_938028185.1 uncultured Cardiobacterium sp.
AATTTTCGCACAAAATGCGAATAACCGGGCGAAACGCGGCAGAAAAAGCGACACGAGCGCGCGCAAAAGACCGCTCTTGCAGCGCGTGCCGCAAGGGCGGACTATTCGGGCAATGATACGGTTGGCTGCGATTCAGATGACTTTGGAAAAGCGCTTGCTGTTTTCTGCCTTGTGCAGGTAAGCGTCGAACACCATCGCGATGTTGCGGATGAGCAGGCGACCAAGCGGCTGGACGTCAAGACGGTCGCCGTGAATGGCAATGAGACCGTCGGCGGCGAGCGGTTGCAGCGCCTGCCATTCGCGCGCGAAATAGTCGGGTGCGTTAATCTGCCAGCGCGCGCTGACGGCAGCGAGGTCAAGGCGCAGGTTACACATGATTTCGGTGATGACGTGGTGGCGGATGTGGTCGTCGCGGCTGAGTTCGATGCCGCGCATCACCGGAATCGCGCCGTTATCCAGCGCCTGGTAGTAGCGGCTGCGCGCTTTTTCGTGCTGGCTGTAGCAGCCGTCAAGCATACTGATGGCGCTGATGCCGAAGCCGAGCAGTTCGCAGTCGGAGAAGGTGGAGTAGCCCTGGAAGTTGCGGTAGAGCGTGCCGTCGCGCTGGTGGCGGACGAGGCTGTCGCCGGGCAGGGCGAAGTGGTCGAGGCCGATAAATTCGTAGCCGCCGCCGGTGAGTTGTTCGATGGTCGCTTGCAGCAGTTGCAGTTTGGTCGCGGCATCGGGCAGGTCGGCGGCGTTAATTTGTTTCTGCGCGCCGAAGATGTGCGGCATATGGGCGTAGTTGAAGACGGCGAGGCGGTCGGGCGCAAGTTCGCGGATTTGTTCGAGAGTGCGGCTAAAGGTGCGCACGGTTTGCAGCGGCAGGCCGTAGATGAGGTCGGCGCTGATGCTGTGGTAGCCGGCGTCGCGCGCGGCAGCGATGGTATCGCGCACGTGTTCAAAGCTCTGGATGCGGTTCACCGCTTTTTGTACCGCCGGGTCGAAGTCCTGCACGCCGAAGCTGACGCGGTTGAAGCCGAGTTCGCGCAAAAAGCGCAGGTCGTCCGGGCTGACGGTGCGCGGGTCGATTTCGATGCTGTATTCGCCCGCGTCATCGGCGGCAAAGTTGGGGAAATGCGCGTGCAGCATCGCCAGCAGGCGGCGCAGTTGGCCGTGGTTCAAGAAGGTTGGCGTGCCGCCGCCCAAATGCAACTGGATGACGCGGCGGCTTTTGTCGATGTGTGCCGCCTGGCGGGCGATGTCGCGCTCAAGCTGATCGAGGTATTCGTCGGACTGGTCGTGGTTGCGGGTGATGATTTTGTTGCAGCCGCAGTAGTAGCAGACGTGTTCGCAGAAGGGGATGTGAACGTAGAGCGAGAGGTCGCGCCCGGCGGCGTTGCCCGCTTCGAGGTGGCGGACGTAGTCGGCGGCGGTGAAGCGGTCGTGAAATTCGACGGCGGTCGGGTAGGAGGTGTAGCGCGGGCCGCTCTGGCTGTATTTGCCGATGAGTTCGGCATCGAAGTAACGGGTCATGGTGGTGGCAGGTGTGAAAAATGGCGCGATTGTAGCAGCGCGGCACGGCGGCGGCATTGACTTGGGTTTTGTGCGCCACTGCCACCCGCTCTTGCTATACTCGCGCCCCCATTTACACCGCAAAAACCGCCATGATGAACCCCATCCGCCGTCTCCATCTCGACCCCTTCCTTGCCATGATCCTGCTGATGGTACTCGCCGCGACCGTCGTCCCGGCGCAAGGCATCGGCAAGACCTTCTTCAAGCACCTCACCACCGCCGCCATCGCCCTGCTCTTTTTCATGCACGGCGCCAAACTCTCGCGCGAGGCGGTGCTGGCGGGCGTCGGCCACTGGCGGCTGCATCTCTTGGTGCTGGCGACGACGTTCGTGCTGTTCCCGCTGCTCGGCCTCACCTTGCACCCGCTGGTACCGACGGTACTCACCCCGGAAACGTATCAGGGTTTCCTCTACCTTTGCGCCCTGCCGGCGACGGTGCAATCGGCCATTGCCTTTACCTCGGTCGCGCGTGGCAACGTTGCCGCCGCCATTTGCAGCGCCGCTACCTCCAGCCTGCTCGGTGTGTTTCTCTCGCCGCTCCTGGTCGGACTGCTGCTGAGCGCGCAGGGGCAAACTGACCTCGCCAGCTCCATCAGCGCCGTCATGCTGCAACTGCTGCTGCCGTTCGTTCTCGGCCATCTCTCGCGCCCGCTCACCGCCAACTGGATTGCGAAAAACCGTCGCCTCATCAAAATCACCGACCAAAGCTCAATCCTGCTCGTCGTCTATACCGCCTTCAGCGAAGCGGTGCTGGAAGGCATCTGGAGCCGGGTCAGCCTCGGCACGCTGCTGGTCATCGGCATCGTCTCCTTCATCCTGCTCGCAGTCGTCCTCGTTTTCACTACCTACAGCGCGCGCGCGCTCGGCTTCAACAAGGCCGACGAAATCACCATCGTCTTCTGCGGCTCGAAGAAAAGCCTCGCCAACGGCATCCCGATGGCAAACATCCTCTTTCCGCCCGCCAGCGTCGGCATCCTTGTCCTGCCGCTGATGCTCTTTCACCAAATCCAGTTGATGATCTGCGCCGTGCTGGCGCAGCGCTACGCCCAACGCCCGCAGGATGATTGAGCCATGTCCTTTCTCGCCAAAATCGAACACCTAAACAGCGCCGACCTCGCCGCCTACCGCCCGCTCATCCTCGACGGCGATCCGGTTGGCCTCATCTGGCGCGACAACCTCGCCCGCCTGCGCGATCACGACCTCGATTTGCGCGACGACGGCGACCGCCTCGTCTGGCACGCGCCCGCCGATTTCGCCGCGCGCAATGCCATTCTCGCCAACCTCGCCGCTGCGCTTGCCCGCGAAGGCTACGTTAGCGGCTGGCGCAACGAACAACTGCCGCTGCTCGCCAATCTGCATCGCCCGGTGCGCGCGCTGATAGAGCGCGCCGCCGCGCCGGTGATTGGCGTCTGCGGTTACGGCGTGCATCTGAACGGCACCACCATGCGCGACGGCGTACCGCATATGTGGATTGCGCGCCGCGCTGCCACGAAAAGCGTTGAACCGGGCAAACTGGATCAGGTCGCCGCCGGCGGCATCCCCTACGGCATCGGCGTGTTTGAGAACCTCATCAAGGAAAGCGACGAAGAAGCGGCGATTCCCGAACATCTCGCGCGGCAGGCACGCCCGGCCGGCATCATCAGCTACACCGCGCAGGTGGAGAACGGCATCCGCGCCGATACCCTCTACAACTACGATTTGGCGCTGCCGCCCGATTTCCGCCCGCATAACCGCGACGGCGAAGTCGGCGAATTTCTCTGCCTGCCGCTGGATGAAGTCGCCCGTCTCGTGTGCGACAGCGATGAATTCAAACAAAATTCCGCCGTGGTCGTCATCGACTACCTCATCCGCCACGGCTACCTGACGCCGGACGACACCCCGGACTACCCCGCCCTCTGCCGTGGCATCCACCGCCGCCACCCGCAGATGCAGAGCTAAACGTCTCTTAACAAAAACAGCAAACTAGAAAAACACCCGGAAAACCCCTTGCATAACAGGAATATTTTGGCATAATGCGCGCCCTCAAACGGGCAGACGGGTCGTTAGCTCAGTGGTAGAGCAGTTGGCTTTTAACCAATTGGTCGAAGGTTCGAATCCTTCACGACCCACCATCACGGGCCGTTAGCTCAGTTGGTAGAGCAGTTGACTCTTAATCAATTGGTCAAAGGTTCGAGCCCTTTACGGCCCACCAGATTCTTGTTAAACCCATTACGTTTCAGCGTAATGGGTTTTATTTTTTCTGTCTGTGGGGCATTGCAAGGACAAATGCTTCTGCCGCTAATCCGCCGGGCTCGCCTGGCGGATTTTTTTGTTGGTGAGACCGCGGCTTTGACGTCAGCTCAGCGCCTGTTGCAGCGCGTAGCGCAAGTAGGCCTGCGGCAGGGTAACTTTTTCGCGGCGGCGGTAATAGCCTTCGATGGCGTCCAGCAGCACCTTGCGGTAGGTGACATCAAGCTGGCGCAGGGCTTC
>NZ_CALJAH010000233.1 GCF_938028185.1 uncultured Cardiobacterium sp.
CGGTTACGGCTTCGCCTAACCGCCCCTACGCCCGGTTTTTTTGCGGTTTTGCCGGTGGAGCAAGCCCCGCCCTGCGACTGTTGCGGGGGTGAACCGCCGGGGTCGCCATCATCCGCAATGTTGTTATTCACCTTGCCTCGTCGCCCTTCAGGGAGTTTTTCACCACGCTTAACCGCTATCTGTAGCGTTTTCCGCTTGACTTACCCGCTACTTTTGCCGAAACTGCCCACCTTTCTTCAAATTCACGGAGTTGTCATGAAAAAGTCCCTGCTCGTTCTCGCCCTGTTTGCCGCAGGCGCCCACGCCGAAGACACCATTACCATCGCCCTTGCCGGGCCGGAAACCGGGCCGGTCACGCAATACGGCACGATTCAGAAGATTGGCGCGGAAGCCGCCATTGATTTTGTCAATGCCAACGGCGGTTTGAACGGCAAGAAGCTGGTCGTGAAAACCTATGACGATGCCTGCGAGCCAAAGCAGGCGGTGACGGTCGCCAACCAGATTGTCAATGACGGGGTGAAGTTCGTCATCGGCCATCTATGTTCGTCTTCCACCATGCCCGCTGCCGAGATTTATGACGAGAACGGCATCGTGATGATTACCGCCGCCTCCACCTCGCCGGAGCTGTCGCAGAAGGGTTACAGCACCATCCTGCGCACCATCGGCACCGACCTGCAAAGCGCGCCGGTCAGCGCCGCTTATATCGCCGATGTCATCAAGCCGAAGCACATCGCGCTCCTGCACGACAAGCAGGCGTACGGGCAGGGGCTGGTCGATGCGGTCGCCGCCGGGCTGAAGGCGCGCGGCATTGAGCCGGTGATTGTTGAGGGCGTGAACAAGGGGCAGAGCGATTTTTCCGCGCTGATTACCAAGTTGAAGAACGCCAATGTGGATTTTGTTTATTGGGGCGGTTTCCACCCGGAAGCGGGGGCGATTTTGCGCCAGGGCGCCGACCAGGGCTTCAAGCCGGTGTTCATGGGCGCAGATGGCGTGGATAACGTTGATTTGTTTGCGATTGCGGGCAATGCGGCGGAAGGCGTATTGGCGACGGTGCCGAAGGATTTTTCCGCCGCGCCGGAAAATGCCGCGATTGTGGAAGCCATCAAGGCGAAGAAGCAGGACCCGAACGGCCCGTTCGTCATGCCCAGTTATGCGGCGGTGCAGGTGATTGCCGAGGCGGCGAAACGCAGCGGCAGCGACGACCCGGAGACGATTGCGAAGACGCTGCGCGAGGGCGAGTATGACACCGCCATTGGCAAGATTGGTTTTGCGGAAAATGGCGACCTCAAGGATTTTCATTCGGTAATTTATGAGTTGCACGCGGATGGGAAGAAGGTTTTGAAGAGTGAGTAATTGAAATTATATTGTCGTAGGGGCGGTTACGCTCGTTCCTCGCTAACCGCCCCTACCATTACTAATTAAACCCAATTTTTATTAGTTTTAGGGAACGGATGTTCAAAATGGCTTGTGGTTAGATAATAAACACCGCTACCCCCACCCTAGCCCTCCCCCGCTGCGGACGCTGGCGCGTCCTGCGAGGGAGGGGACAAATCGGCAGTTTTTTTGCGCATTGGTTCCCGCATCCACCATTTTCAGTAGCGTCATTTATACATACACCTGAGCGCTCATGGTGTATGTAAATGGCAAATACTCGTTGAGGTATCGGATAGTGTCGCTTCGCGGATTATCTGCTGCCCCCACCCTGCCCCTCCCCCACAGGGGGAGGGAGCCGTTCCGCTATTCTTCTGCTTTTGATTTCTGCACAAGCAGCGAAAGGACAAAGTTCCTGGTACGGATGCGGGAACAGATGTGCGCAATGCCACCAATCTGTCCCCTCCCCCGTGGGGGACTGGAACAGCTCGCGCGTAGTGCGAGAAAGTTAGGGTGGGGGCAGCAAACAAGCCGCACGGCATCATTTTTATACATACACGGTAGCGCTCATGGTGTATGTAAACAGGCAATGTTTGGCAATCTGCCTTTCCCGTTTTTTTCCAACAATGGTGCATCAAACCGCACCCTATAAATTCAGTCTATGTACAACTTCCTCCAACAAATTATTAACGGCCTCACCCTCGGCAGCATTTATGCGCTGATTGCCATTGGTTATACGATGGTCTATGGCATTATCGGCCTTATCAATTTTGCCCACGGCGAGATTTATATGCTCGGCGCTTATATCGGCGTGGTGGCGCTGGTCGGGCTGCCCGCATTCGGTTTACCGCTGGCGCTGGTGATTGTTCTCGCCATTGTCATTGCGGTAGTTTTGACCGGCGGTTATGGCTTTGCGGTCGAGAAGATTGCCTACAAGCCGTTGCGCAACAGTCCGCGTTTGGTGCCGCTGATTTCCGCCATCGGGATGTCGATTTTTTTGCAGAATTTTGTCGCCCTCGGCCAAAGCAACAAGGATATTGCATTGCAACCGGTTTTGACTGCGCGCTGGGAATTGCTCGCCAGTCAAAGCGGTATGAGTGTTTCGCTCTCTGCCTTGCAGATCATTATTTTTGTGGTGACGCTGTTGGCAATGCTCGCGCTCAATTTGTTTATCAAGAAATCGAAAACGGGGATGGCGTGTCGTGCTTGTGCCGCCGATATTGGCATGGCGAAATTGCTCGGTATTGATGCGGACAAGATTATTGCCCTCACCTTTGTCATTGGTGCGGCACTCGCCGCCATTGCCGGGGTATTGGTCGCACTTTATTACGGCACGATTACGCCGTATATGGGTTTTGTCGCCGGGATGAAGGCATTTACTGCCGCCGTTTTGGGCGGGATTGGTTCGATTCCGGGGGCAATGTTGGGCGGTTTTATTTTGGGGCTGTCGGAAAGTTTTGCGTCCGCTTATTTGGCGAGCGAGTACAAGGATTTGGTCGCCTTTTCTTTGTTGATTATTGTTTTGCTGATTCGCCCTTCCGGTATTCTCGGCAAGCCTGAAGTGGAGAAGGTCTGATGCGTTATTTTGGCTATGCGGTGATTGCTGCCGCGCTGACTTTTTTCATTACCCTGCCCATTCTCGGCGTGCATCTCAATCAAAGCGCGCAGGGATTGTCGCTCACAGGCGATTGGCAACGCGCGCTGTATGCCGCCGCTATTGTTTTCGTCGCGCAATTGTTGTTGCCGCTCGCCATTGCCGCCAGGCACCGCCTGCCGCGTCATCCGCGTTTCAGCCCCGCCGCCTCGATTGAGAATCACCGGGGCTGGGTGCTGGCGCTGCTGATTGTCGCCGCTTTTCTCGTCCCCGTTTTTGGCTCGCGCGGCGCGGTGAATATCGGCACCCTCGCCCTGATTTACGTCATGCTAGGACTCAGCCTCAATATTGTCGTCGGCTATGCCGGGCTGCTCGACCTCGGCCATGTCGCTTTTTATGCGGTCGGCGCCTATTGCTACGCCATTCTGTCGCAACACGGCGTCGGTTTCTGGACATCGCTGCCGGTTGCGGCGCTGCTCGCGGGCACGCTCGGCCTGTTGCTCGGTTTCCCGGTGTTGCGCCTGCGCGGCGATTATCTCGCTATTGTCACCCTCGGTTTTGGTGAGATTGTCCGCATTCTGCTCAACAATCTCGACAGTCTCACCAACGGGCCGAAGGGTATCAACAATATTCCCAAGCCGGGGCTGTTCAACGTTGTCTTTACCCGCAAGGCGGGCGCGGGCGAAACGCCTTTTCATGAGCTGTTCGGCATTCCCTTCAGCACCGAACAGCGCGGCATTTTCCTCTATCTCATCATCCTCGCCCTCTGCCTGCTGACGCTGTGGGTGATTAACCGCCTGCTGCGGATGCCGGTGGGGCGCGCCTGGGAAGCGCTGCGCGAGGATGAAATCGCCTGCCGCTCGCTCGGCGTCAATACCACCGGGGTCAAACTCTCCGCGTTCGCCATCGGCGCGGCGTTTGCCGGACTCGCGGGTGCGTTTTACGCCGCCTGGCAGGGTTCGGTCGCCCCCGATTCCTTCACCTTCTGGGAATCCGCCATCATGCTCGCCATCGTCGTTTTGGGCGGCATGGGCTCGCAAACCGGCGTGATACTGGCAGCGCTCGCCCTCACCGTCATCCCGGAAATCGCGCGCGAATTCTCGCAGTACCGCATGATTATCTTCGGCGCGGTGATGGTGCTGATGATGATTTGGCGGCCGCAGGGGCTGATACCCGCGCAGCGCCCGAAAATGGAGTTACCCGAATGAGCCTGCTTGACGTCCAAAACCTGCGGATGCAGTTCGGCGGCCTTGTTGCCGTCGAAAACGTGAATTTCACCCTGGAAGCGCGGCAAATCGCCGCCATTATCGGCCCGAACGGCGCGGGCAAAACCACCGTCTTCAACTGCATCAGCGGCTTCTACCAGCCGAGCGGCGGCCAGGTCATCCTGGACGGCGAAGACATCACCGGCCTGCCGAGCCACCGCATCGCGCAAAAAGGCCTGACCCGCACCTTCCAGAACATCCGCCTTTTCCGCGACATGACCGTGCTGGAAAACCTGCTGATTGCGCGGCACAACCACCTCGACACCCGCTACTGGAGCGGCATCCTGCGCACCCGGCGCTACCGCGACAGCGAACGCCTCGCCAAAGAACACGCCGCCAAATGGCTCGATACCTTTGAACTGCGCGCGTTCGCCAACCATGAGGCGGGCAGCCTCGCCTACGGCCAGCAGCGGCGGCTGGAAATCGCGCGCTGCATGATGACCGCGCCGCGCGTGCTCATCCTTGACGAACCCGCCGCCGGGCTGAACCCGCAAGAAACCGCCGCGCTCGTCACCCTGATAGAGGCGCTGCGCGACCAGCACGGCATCAGCGTCCTGCTGATAGAGCACGACATGAGCCTCATCATGCGCGTCTCCGAGCACATCATGGTGATGGAAAACGGCCGCCCCATCGCCTACGGCAGCCCGGACGACATCCGCAACAACCCGGACGTCATCAAAGCCTACCTCGGAGAAGCCTGATGCTGCACATCGAAAACCTGCACGCCCACTACGGCCCGATAGCGGCGCTGAAAAACATCAACCTGCACATCGAGGCGGGCGAAATCATCACCCTCATCGGCGCCAACGGCGCGGGCAAAAGCACCCTGCTCAACACCATCTGCGGCAACCCGCGCGCGAGTGCCGGCAAAATCGAATACTGCGGCGAAAACCTCGCCCGCGTGCCGACCCACAAAATCAGCCAGCGCGGCATCGCCCTCGTTCCCGAAGGACGGCGCATCTTCCCGGCGCTGACCATCGAAGAAAACCTCGAACTGGGCGGCTACCACCACAGCAAGGCGGAGAACAAACGCGGACTGGAACATATCTACCAACTGTTCCCGCGCCTGTTGGAGCGGCGCAGCCAGCGCGCGGGCACGCTTTCCGGCGGCGAACAGCAAATGCTCGCCATTGGACGTGGCCTGATGATGCAACCGAAACTGCTGCTGTTGGACGAACCCTCGCTCGGCCTCGCGCCCATCATCATCGCGCAAATCTTCGACATCATCCGCGACATCCGCGACCAGGGCATCACCATCTTCCTGGTGGAGCAAAACGCGCACAAGGCGCTGCAAATCGCCGACCGGGGCTACATCCTCGAACTGGGACAAATCACCCACAGCGACACGGGCGAAAACCTCTTGAGCAGCGACGTGGTGCGCAAGGCGTATCTGGGCGGGTAGGAACAATTCCACCGGAACTGCTTATACCGCAGCGCATTTATTCAGACAAAACAGAATATTATCCCCAACCCTAACGCTAACATAGTAAAAACACAAAAGAAAAAGCAAAAAAGGATTGCGCCGCCGCATAATCACTGTATAAAATTTCGCCGTCGGTGCATCGCGCCGGACAAATTCAACAAACTCACAGTAAAGGTAAACTATGAACAAGACGGAATTAGTAGACGCAATCGCTGCCGCAGCCGACATTACCAAAGCCCAGGCAGGCAAAGCGCTGGAAGCCGTACTCGAAAGCGTAACCGAGACCCTGAAAAAAGGCGACAAAGTTACCCTGATTGGCTTCGGCACCTTTGAAACCCGCGAACGCGCCGCTCGTACCGGACGCAACCCGCAAACCGGCAAGGAAATCCAGATTGCGGCCAGCATCACCCCCGCATTCAAGGCCGGCAAAAAACTCAAAGACGCCCTGAACGTCACCGCCAAGGGCAAACCCGCCAAAAAAGGCAAATAAAACCTTGGCACATACCTGAAGGCGGCCACCCGGTCGCCTTTAACATTCCCCGCATTCCCGAAAACTTGCGCAAAAAACAAAACCCCTTATAATGCGCGCCTTGCCCAGCCTGAGTGGCGGAACTGGTAGACGCAGCGGATTCAAAATCCGCCGGTGGTAACACCTTGAGAGTTCGAGTCTCTCCTTAGGCACCAGATACCCACAAAGCCCCGCCTGCTGCGGGGCTTTTCTTTTGGCCGGGCATTCTTGAGCAATCAGGAGCACCTCATGAAAATCCTCGTCACCTGCGCGCACGGCACCGGCACCGGGCCCGTCATGAAAGCGAAAGTCGAACAAGTCCTGCAAGAGTACCGCATCCCGTTCGAGACCATCCATCACTGCGCCATCAGTGAAGCCAAAACCCTCGCCCGCGACTACGACATCATCTTCTGCGCGACCAGTTTCGCCAGCATCTTCAAAAACGCGGCCGATGCGGGAACCACCGTCATCGGTATGCGCAACATCCTCTCCCTCGAAGAAATCCGCCTGCGCCTGCAAGACGCCGGTTTCGCGCCCGCTGACGACAACCCCTGACTGCCATGCACTTCGATACCCTGAGCCGCGCCGAGCGCTGCCATTGCCCCGCCCTTGACTGGCGGCAAGCACAAAATCCCGACAGCCTGGACAACCCCCGATGATTATCCTGCTCGACCAGGACGGCGTCCTCGCCGACTTTGAACACGGCATCGCCCACGGCTGGCAAAGCCGCTACGGCACGCCGGTGCCGCTACCGCAACCACGGCAAAAATTCTACGTGCGCGACGAAGTCGCCCCGGAACACCAAGACGCGCTGATTGACCTCTACTCCGCCGCCGGTTTCTTCGCCGGACTCCGCCCCGTCAGCGGCGCGCTGGACGCCGCCCGCGCCCTGCTTGCCGCCGGACACGACGTGCGCATCTGCACCGCGCCGATTACCAACTACCGCTACTGCGTTGGCGAAAAAATCGCCTGGGTCGAGCAGCACCTTGGCTTTGACTGGACGGCGCGCGTCATCCTCACCAAAGACAAAACCCTCATCCACGGCGATATCCTCATCGACGACAAACCCGACATCAGCGGCATCCGCAGCCCCGACTGGCAACACTGGCTCTACGACGCCCCCTACAACCGCCACATCCCCGCCGCGCACCGTATCCGCTGGGACGACCCGGCAAGCTGGAACATACTGCTTAACCCCTAAACCCAAGGAGCCCCACCATGAACCAACTCGAAGCCCTCAGAGCCATGACCGTCGTCGTTGCCGACACCGGCGACATCGAAGCCATCCGCCAGTACCAGCCGCAGGACGCGACCACCAACCCCTCGCTCGTCCTCACCGCCTCGGCGCTGCCGCAATACGCGCCGCTCATCGACAACGCCATCGCCTACGGCAAAAAACAGGGCGGCGACCACGCCCAGCAACTGATTGAAGCCGAAGACAAACTTGCGGTAAACATCGGTCTCGAAATCCTCAACTTCATCCCTGGCCGCATCTCCACCGAAGTCGATGCCCGCCTCTCCTACGACAGCGCCGCCACCGTCGCCAAGGCGCGCAAAATCATCGCCCTCTACCAGGCGGCAGGCGTCGGTCGCGAACGCATCCTCATCAAAATCGCCGCTACCTGGCAGGGCATCCGCGCCGCCGAAACCCTCGAAAAAGAGGGCATCAACTGCAACCTCACCCTGCTGTTTTCACAAGCACAGGCGCGCGCCTGCGCCGAAGCGGGCGTAACCCTCATCTCGCCCTTCGTCGGCCGCATCCTCGACTGGTACAAGGCGCATGACGGCAAAGACTACGCCCCGGCGGAAGACCCCGGCGTCCAGTCCGTCACCGCCATCTACCGCTACTACAAAGACCACGGCTACCCGACCATCGTCATGGGCGCGAGCTTCCGCAACCGCGGCGAAATCACCGAACTGGCCGGCTGCGACCGCCTCACCATCGCCCCGCCGCTTTTGGCCGAACTGCAAGCGAGCGACGCCGCGCTGCCGCGCAAACTCGAAGACAAAGGCGCATCCAAAGAAAAACCGGCACCGCTGACCGAAGCCGAATTCCTCTGGCAACACAACAGCGACCCGATGGCGGTTGAAAAACTGGCCGAAGGCATCCGCAAATTCGCCGCTGACCAGGAAAAACTGGAAGCGATGCTTGCCGCCAAACTCTGAACCATATCCCTCATGCAAACCGGCAGAGGGACGGAGCGTGCCCCCCTGCAACCCGATTGATACCCCCGAAACCCGTGCGCGTCCTGACGGACACGCATTCCCTTTCCGAAACCCCAGGAGACCCAGGAAACCATGAAGAAAACCCTGCTTACCCTTAGTCTGCTCGCCAGCACCAGCCTCCACGCCGCGCCCTACCCGCGCCTTGACCCGAACAGCCTCATCAACGGCAGCCCGGAACACCCGCCGATCACCGTCAACATCCAGGCGCTGCAAACCGCGCTGGGCAACCTCGCCGCCCATGCCAGCGAATACCCGCCCCAATTCGACAGCGACGCTGACCGCCAACAGGCCATCACCGACCTCGCCCCCATCGCCATCGTGCTGAACAACATGGCCGAAAACAGCGCTCCACCCGCAGGCGGCAAAGCAAGCGAAGCACACCTGGCAAGCATCCTGATGAGCGCGCGCCTCGACTGGATCGGGCATAACCTCGACCAGCCCGGCTACGGCGAAAAAGCCGAAGCCAACTACAAAAAGCTGCTACAACTCTCGCCAGCCAACCGCAAGGCCAACATCCAGGACGAATACGGCCGCTTCCTCGCCTCGGTAGGCAAGGCCGATGCTGCCGTCATCCAGCTGCGCGCCGCCTACAAAAGCGGCAACCGCGACAGCGCCGTACCGCTGGCGATGGCGCTACTCGCCCAGGACAAACGCAACGAATCCGTCAAAGTGCTGAAAGAGTACACCCGCGCCAACCCGAACGATGCGCAGGCACAGGAGCTCCTCTCCGCCATCGAAAGCGGCCAGATCAGTATCCAACAAATGTGACGGCGACAGACGAAACAAGGCGGGTAAAACCCGCCTTTTCTTTTTTATAGCCATCCACTGTATGAGACTTTCGGTGGGCGGCTATACGGGTCGCCTCCGAGGGTTGGCGGAATAGCGCGCAGCATATCGCCATGCGGCGCTGTAGAAGAGCAGTTGCGCGAGGTTGAACGTCGCACCCGCCGAGCATCGCCGCCAGGGGCGAGGCAGGAAAACATCCGCAGGCGAGGCCAATGACAAGACTGAGCGGCAGCGGTGTCAGCAGCACAAGCCAGCGGCAGGATGCTGCGGCCGCGCGCCATTTGCACGGCGACAAGCAACCAGCCGCAGGCGCTGATGATGATGGCAGCAATCCAGTGAACGGCAAGCAGTTGATAGAAG
>NZ_CALJAH010000234.1 GCF_938028185.1 uncultured Cardiobacterium sp.
AGTGGCGCCCTCCGGCCCCGGTGCCCCCGGCCCCGGCGGCGTCGGGGGCCAGGTCCATGCGCCCGAAGACGAGCCGGTCCTCGACCCCCTCCAGGGAGGCGACGAGCCCGGCGTAGTGGGCGGCGTAGGCGTCCCGCTCGCCGCGGGACTGGTGGGTGCCGCCGGTCGGGCTCGCCTGCGTGGCGGCCAGGGAGGCGCGCGCCGACTCCAGCCGGCGGTCGAGCTCGCGGTAGGCCCGGTCGACCACCTCCTGCTCGGCGGATATCTCTCGCTCCCGCGCCTCAATCTGCCCCGCGCAAGGCCGCCGCCGCCCGCGACGGTCAGCCGTCGCCGCTCGCCGCCTTTTTCAGCGAAAACCTGCTGCTGAAGGCGGGCATCGCCATTCTCTTCCTCGGTCTCGCTTTTTTGCTGCGCTATGCTTCGGCGCGGGTGCATATTTCGCTGTCGCTGCGTTATTGCGCGGTCGCCGCCACCGCCGCCGTGCTGGCGGGTGCGGGCTGGTATTTGCGCGAGAAGCGCCGCGATTATGCGCTCGCCATTCAGGGCGCGGCGCTCGCTATTTTGTATTTGACCGCGCTGGCGGCGCTGAAGTTGCACGCGCTGCTTGACCCGCCGGTGGCGTTCGCGTTGATGACGGCGACGACGGCGCTGCTGGTCGTGCTCGCCGTGTTGCAGAATGCGCTGGTGCTGGCGCAAATCGCCCTTGTCGGCGGCCTCGCCGCGCCGGTGCTGACCGCCAGCGGCAGCGGCAATTATGTCGCGCTGTTTTCGTATCTTGCGCTTTTGAACAGCGGCGTCGCCGTCATCGCCCGCTTCAAGGCGTGGCGCTCGCTTAATCTCACCGGCATCGGCGGCACGCTTGCCATTGCCAGCAGTTGGGGCGGCGCGTTTTATGACCCGGCGCAGTTCGCCAGTATTGAGCCGTTCCTCATCTACCATCTCGCGCTTTATACCGCGATTGTCTGGCGTTATACGCGCCAGCGCGCCGCCGCCGCTGACCTGCCGACGCTCGCCAACCATGCCACGCTCACCGAGATTTTTGACTACTGCCTGCGCGGTTTGCAGCGCATCGGCAGTCTCGACAGCACCCTGCTCTGCGCCACCGCCCTCGGCTGCTACGGCCTGCAATACGGCATCGCTGCCCATCTGCCCTACGGCGCGGCGTGGTCGGCGCTGGCTTTCGCCGCGTGGTACGGCGGCGTCGCCCAGCTTGCCCGTCCGCTGGCGGAATTGCGCCCGCTGCGTGAGGCCTGCCTGCTGCTCGCCGCGCTGTTTGTCCTGCTCGCCATTCCGCTCGCCTTCAATGGTCGCTGGACGGCGAGTAGCTGGAGCCTGCAAGCGGCGCTGGTGTACATTCTGGCGACGCGCCATGCCAACCCCATCAGCCGCCTCGGCGCGCTGGTGTTGCAAGCCGCCGCCGTGCTTGCCCTGCTCGCGCATTACCGCCTCGACCCGGACGCCGCCATCGTCCTGCACGGCTCGCTCAGCGCGACGCTGATTACGGCAGCGAGTGGCATCGCCATCCTCCTCACCGCCGCGAAGCAGGGCGACGACGAGCGCGCGGAGTGGGAGCGCAACCTGCTCGGCGCGGTCTTCCTCGGCACCCTGCTCATCGCTCTCGCGCTGCCGCTGCTCATCCTTCCCGGCGCATGGGCGGCCACCGTGTGGCTGGTGGAAACCAGCGCCGCCTATCACCTCGGCCTGCGTCTCGGCAACGACATCGCGCGTCAGGCCGCGCTGGCGCTCGCCGCCGCCGTGCTGGTCATCCTCTTTACCCGCTACCGCCTCACCCCCTACGGCGAAACCCTGCTGCAAGGCTCGCTCGGCATCGCCCTCCTCATCGCCGCCTGCGGCAGCGCCAATATCCTCGGTTGGTGGCGGACGGCGCGCGAACCGGTGCCGCTGTGGGAAGTCATCGGCCTGCGCGGCAGCGCCATTGCCGCCTACAGCGCCGCCGTCGCCCTGCCGCTGCTCGCCTTGCCGAACGCATGGGCGGCACCGCCGGTCGCCATCAGCGCCTTCTTCCTCGCCCTCATCCAGTATGCCTACTGCACCGGCGCGCATGACGAACCGCACCCGGCGACGCGCGTCTTCGCCGTCCCCGTCATCTACCTGACCCTCGCCGCGAGCTTCCTTGCCACCCTCCTCGCCGACCGCCACCCCGCCAGCCTCGCCGCCGTCGCCCTCGCCATGCTCGCCACCGCCTGGCTGCACGACCGCCAGCGCCGCTACGAGCCGCAGCACTATCTCGCCGCGACCCCGCTCCTCCTCTTTGGCAGCGTCAAACTCGTCTATGCCCTTGAGCCCTGGCTGGCAGTCCTCTTTCCTGCCAGCAGTGCGGTGTGGGCGCTGCTCATCACCGCCGCGCTGCTGCACGGACTCAGCCGCTTCGACTGGCGCGATGCTGGCCGCCTCGCCCTCGCCTGGTTGCCGCTCTACCCGCTCATCCTCTACCTCAGCGGCTACTACGGCCACGCCGACGCCGCCCCCGGCGAATGGCTGCTGGTGAACATCGCCGCGCTGGCGCTGCACGCCCTCACCCTGCACCACAGCGAACACGACCCGCATCCGTCCGTCGCCTACGTCCGCCCGTGGCTACACGCGCTCGGCTACAACCTGCATACGTTGAACCTGATGCGCTTCGCCAGCGTCGCCGCCAGCGCCATCTTCGGCGCAGACAGCCTGTGGTTGCTGCCCGCACTCTTGACCGCGCCGCTGCTGGCACTCACCCTGCCGACCCTGCCCGCGCTGCAAGCGTGGACGAACCGCTACCGCGACACCTACCACGGCAGCGCCGCCTTGCCGCTGGTGGCGGCCGTCCTGCTGACGCTTGCCTACTACAACCTGCACCACAGCGGCAGCAGCCCGCCGCTGCCGTACCTGCCCTTCGCCAACCCGCTGGAAATCATCAGCCTCGCCGCGCTGTGGCTGCTGTGGCGCTGGTGGCGGCAAAGCGACCTCACCGCGTGGACGGCCACCCTGCCGCGCGCGCTGCCGCTGGCGGTGTTGGGCTGGATTATCGTCAGTCTCGACATCCTGCGCATCTGGCATCACTACCTCGGTGTGCCCTGGCGCGCGCACGACCTGCTCGCCTCGTTCGGCGTACAAGCCAGCCTCAGCCTCACCTGGGCGCTCGGCGCCATCGCGCTGATGGCAAGCGGCCACAAGCGCCAACAACGCCGCCTGTGGACGGCGGGCGCGGCGCTGATGGGCGTGGTTATCGTCAAACTGTTCGTGGTGGAACTGGGCGACAGCAACGGCATCGCCCGCATCGTCTCCTTCATCGGCGTCGGCGTACTGCTGCTGCTGGTCAGCTACTTCGCCCCCGCGCCGAAACGGGGTGAAGACGACGGCGAAGGTTGAAGCCGGCCGACCGCATTGGCGCCTATGCCGATGGCGCGGTTGAACTGACCCTGCCTTACGACAAACTGCGCGGTATCCTCAAGGACGAATATCAGCCGCAATAACCCGCAAACCGCCCCGCCTGGCACAGCGCGGGGCGGGGGCAAACTGGCACGGCTGTTGCTTTCATCTACTGGTAACCAAATAGTCATTTTTTTGTATAATGGCTGTCATAGTCAGTTAATGCTGACAGGAATTGCCGAAAAACTTCTTTACTTACAAGGAATCCAGTATGTCAAAGCAAATCACCCTCACCCTGAACGACGCCAGCGGCAACCCCATTGGCCAGTACAACATCAACACCGCAGGCAGCGCGCTGCACATCGAAGCGGTAGATGGTGCCTACTACCAGTTCACCGACCAGACGACCGGCATCGGTCCGGAAGGTCTCATCACCGAGCGCGAGGGCGATAACCTGCTGGTTTCCTTCGATGACGGCGTTGACCTGGTCATCGAAAACTACTATGGGCAAAGCCAGCCGGGCGCGCTGGTCGGCTTGCAGGCGGACGGCGGCCTCACCAGTTATCCGGTTGCCACTGCGCCGGAGCACGTCCTCGCCGAACAAATCGCCGCCGAACAGACGCTGGGTTCCGACCAGCCGGTCTGGGCGCCGCTGGGCGTACTCGGGGCGGTTGGCCTTGTTGCCGCCGGTATCGGCCTCGCCAAGAATAACGACGGCGAGAAAATCCACAGCAACAACAACGGCGGAAACAACAACAATAACAACAACCCTGCGCCAAGCCCGTCGCCCAACACGCCGAACAATCCCGGCAGCCCCAACGTGCCTTCGCCGAACCCGAACAATCCGGGCAACCAAAACCCCGGTAATCCGAACAACCCTACGCCGAACCCCAGCCCGAACCCGCCGACACCGTCGCCGACGCCTTCGCCGAATCCGCAACCGCCGACACCGAACCAGCCCGGCAGCGACCCGAAACCCCGTGCAGAAAACGACAAAGTCAAAGGCACCCCGAAAGAAAAAGTCACCATTGACGTCCTCGACAACGACAGCGGTATCGATGCCAACGGCCAGCGCGACCTCGACCCGAACAGCATCCGTTTGATTGATTCTGCGGGCAACGCCGTCACCAGAATCACCGTCGCCGGGCAGGGCGAATGGAACGTCCAGTTCGGCAAAGTCACCTTCACCCCGGAGCCGAACTTCACCGGCAACCCGACTCCGGTGCAATACACCGTGAGCGACAAGGCGGGACAAGTCAGCAACAAGGCGACCATCACCGTCACCTATAACGACGGCGCAAACACCCCCGGCCTCGCGCAAATCACTGGTGACGCCAAAGTCGGCCAGACCCTCACCGCCGACATCAACGACCCGGACGGTGTTCCCGCGAGCGGCGTCAAATACCAGTGGCTTGCCGATGGCGGTGTCATTGCGGGCGCGACCGGCAAAACCTACACCGTACAACCGGGCGACTTGGGTAAAACCATCAGCGTCAAAGTCGTTTACACTGATGGCGCCGGGCACTATGAAGACATCACCTCACAGCCAACTGCCAAAGTCGCCGACGGCACCCCGGCACCACAACCGCCACAACCTGGCCAAAACCATCCTGGCAGCGTCGCTATCAGCGGCAACGCCAAAGTGGGCGAAAAACTAACCGCCGAAGTCCACGACGATGACCAGTTCGACGCCAGCAAAGTCAAATACCAATGGCAGCGCGACGGCCAGCCGATTGCGGGCGAAAGCGGCAGCAGCTACACCCTGAAAGCCGAAGACGCCGGCCACAAAATCACCGTCAAAGTCGAATACACCGACAACGCGGGCAACAAAGAAAGCCATGACGCGACCAGCGCCACCGTACAGGGACAAAGCTCGACCAACCACGCGCCGACCGACATCCAGCTCGCCAACAACAACGTCATCGAAGGCAAGGACGGCGCCACCATCGGCAAACTGACGACGACCGACCCTGATGCGGGCGACACCCACACCTACACCGTGAGCGACAGCCGCTTTGAAGTCACCGCCGACGGCACCCTCAAACTCAAAGCCGGGCAGCACCTCGACTACGCGAGCGAAAAAACCGTCAACCTGCAAATCACCACCAACGACGGCCACGGCGGCAGCTACGCCAAAACCATCACCGTCAACGTGCAGGACGACCCGAACTACCCGGCGCCGAACCCGCAACCGCCGCAACCCGGCCAAAACCACGCCGGCACCGTAGCCATCAGCGGTGTTGCCAAAGTAGGCGAAACACTCACCGCACAAGTGGCGGATCAGGACGGCGTTGACCAAAGCAAAGTCAAATACCAGTGGCTGGCCGACGGCA
>NZ_CALJAH010000235.1 GCF_938028185.1 uncultured Cardiobacterium sp.
AGGGTGCCCGGTCAGGCGACGCAACACCGTATGAGGCTTTCGGTGGATGGCTATAGTACGGCGAGGCGGCACAACGCCGTACAGGGCTTTGTGAGGATTGCGATACCAGCCAGGACAACAACCATGAACCCCGCATACCTCAGCATCCTCCTCGGCGTCCTCGCCCTCACTGGCGCGGGCATCCTCATCATCCGCGGCTACAACGCCAAGGGCATCCTGTTCAGCATCGGCATCACCCTGATGATCCTCGCCTACGCCCTCGGCCAGGACATCACCAAAACCCCCGGCGGCGACCCCGTGGCCGACCTCACCAACCACATCTACGGCCTCTTTGAAAACCGTGGCGGCGGCCTTGGCATGATCATCATGATCCTCATCGGCTTCTCCGCCTACATGAGCCACATCGGTGCGAATGACGTTGTTATCCGCGTCCTCTACAAACCGCTGCGCCACATCCGCTCGCCCTACATCCTCCTCGCCGGCGGTTTCCTCCTCGGCGCGCTGATGTCGCTCGCCATCAACTCCGCCACCGCCCTCGGCGTCTTCCTCATGGCGACCCTCTTTCCCATCATGGTGCGCCTTGGCATCAGCGCCCCCTCCGCCGCCGCCATCTGCTCCAGCACCACCCTGGTGAACCTCTCGCCGACCGCCGCCGACCTCATCCTTGCCGCCAAAAAAGCCGAGGCCGACCTCGTCCACTTCAGCTTTGAAATCATCATCCCGATGTCCATCGTCGCCCTCATCTGCGTCGCCATCGCCCACTACTACTGGCAACGCTACTGCGACCGCCGCGAAGGCCTCGGCCAAAACACGCATGACGCCCTCGAAACCGCCGAAGCCACCGCGCTCAAAACCGACGCGCCGGTGTACTACTTCATCCTGCCCTTCCTCCCCATCGCCGGACTCTTCCTCTACAACGGCAACATCCTGCCGGAAATCGAACTGGGCGGCCTGGTCGTACTCACCATCCTCATCTCCGCGCTGATCGAATACCTGCGCAGCATGGACGCGCGCAAAGTCTATGACGGCCTCGAAATCTGCTACCGTGGCATGGCCGAAGGCTTCTCCAGCGTCGTCGTCCTCCTCGTCGCCGCCGGCATCTTCGCCCACGGCCTCGAAACTATCGGTTTCGTCAAGGCACTGCTCGGCGCTATCCAGGGCGACAGCGCCGCCACCATCATCATGCTGGCGCTGGTCGCCATCACCCTCGTCGTCGCCATCGCCGCCGGCTCCGGCAACGCCGCCTTCTTCGCCTTCGTCGAACTCGCCCCCAAACTCGCCGCACAAATGGGCATCAACCCCGCCTACCTCATCGCGCCGATGATGCAAGTCTCGAACATTGGCCGGGTTGTGTCGCCCATCTCCGGCGTCATCGTCGCCGTCTCCGGCGCGGGCAAAATCTCGCCGCTGCTGCTGGTCAAACGCAACGCCGTCCCGGCGCTGGTCGGCGTTATCGTCGTCGTCGCCTACACCATGCTGTTCGTGCCGAAAATAACCCCGTAACCGCGCAGCGAACACATCCAAAACCCACAACAAGACACCGGGGCTGTTTACCATTTGAATCCCCTGGGGTGTCCCGAAACGTATGCTGACAACCAGCAGAGCAGCAAACATCAGCTGTTGCCAATATTCCGCCGGTTCGCCCCCTCCCCTGCAGGGCGAAGCCCGCAGCGGGCGGGTACCCACGCAAAATGCGGACGCATTTTGC
>NZ_CALJAH010000236.1 GCF_938028185.1 uncultured Cardiobacterium sp.
ACCGGTTTGCCGCATTTCGCCCTGCCGCGTTTTGCCTGGGCAGATATTGCGACTTTAATGTTACCCGCCTTTACCATTGCCATGTTAGGCGCGATTGAATCGCTGCTTTCTGCGGTTGTCGCCGATGGCATGGCAGGCACGCGCCACCATTCCAATCAGGAGCTGGTCGGGCAGGGCCTTGCCAATATGATTTCGCCGCTATTTGGCGGCTTTGCCGCAACCGGTGCGATTGCGCGGACGGCGACCAATATTCGCCAAGGGGGCAATAGTCCGCTGGCAGGGATTGTCCACGCTATTACTCTGGCTTTGATTTTGTTGGTTGCTGCACCGTTGGCGGCCAATATTCCGTTGGCCGCCCTCGCTGCCATTCTTTTTCAGGTCGCCTGGAACATGAGCGATCCAAAGCGTTGTGTGAGCATGATTCGCCGCGCCCCGCGTGCTGATAACGCGCTTTTTTTGATTACGTTTTTCTTGACGGTTTTGGTGGATTTGGTGGTCGCCGTGAATATCGGTGTCATTCTCGCTACTTTGCATTTTCTGGGGCAAATGGCCAAAGCGGTTGAGGTTAAAAAAGGCGAACATAGCAGCGATGCAGAGCATTTGCCGGAAGATGTGCAGATGTTCGTTGTCAATGGTCCGTTCTTTTTTGGTGCGATGGAGAAATTTGAACAGACGCTGTCGGATATTAATACGCAACCACGCGCCGTTATTTTGCGAATGCGCTGGGTGCCTTATATTGATATGACCGGCATTTTGACGCTGGAACGGGTGATTGGTGATTTTCAGAAACGCGGTATCCGCGTCATGGTCTCCGGCGCAAATGAGCAGGTACGCGCCAGTTTAAGCCGTAGCGGTGTTTTGAAATTGCTGGGTGAAGATAATTTTGTGCGGGATTTTTCGATGGCAGTAGCAATATTGCGTCAATAAAATTTGCCATGTTGCTTTTGGGAAAGACGCTGTGTTTACGCTGTTTGTATTACTGCGTGATGATAATCATGCTGTCAATAATGATTTACTGGCTTGCGGTCTGAAACAGCATTTTCCCTGGTATAGTGATTTTGCGCTGTCCACAGAAACCCTGATTTTTCCGCCGGTATCTTTGCTGGTTCTGGAAAGGAAAGGTTGGCGGGTGCGGTTCGAGATTCGTGAGGTGGATGAAATGTCGCTGGACGTCGCCGTACTGCAAAAGATTTTGCAGAAAAAGACCGCACTGCCTGCGGATTTTCTCGCTTATAACAAGGAAATTGCTGTCGGTTTTGACGATGATCCACAGCGCCGTTTTACGGATGACGTTATTGGCGTGGCTGAATGTCTGCGCGATATTTTTCCGGATGCCGTGCTTTTTGATCAATATAACGGCGAGGTATGGTAATGCCCGTTTGGCCGCCAGGAGAAGCGTATAGCCATCCACCGAAAGCCTCATACGGTGTTGCGTCGCTTGATCGGGTTTCCCTAAGAACCTGTTTAAAATCCGGTGGTGTCCTAAAATGTATGCTGCCTCAAACGCACCCGTAGTTGATATAGAAAAATCCGATGGCAAATGCCTTAACGTGATAGAACATCT
>NZ_CALJAH010000237.1 GCF_938028185.1 uncultured Cardiobacterium sp.
GGTGTGAAAAACCGCGTAGCGACCGCATCCAAAATGAATTGCAAACAGCGCCTAGGAGCTGTTTGCAATTCGACAAATAAGCCTCTCTCTTGCTTCGCAAGCAATGCTTGTCCCACAAGGAGAGGGGACATACCGACTGCTTTTCCTGTTTTCAGTTCCTTACGCAAGCATACGGAAAAATGAGATTCCCCAAGATTTTGAGCAGGTTCTTAGGATATTTGGCGCATTGCACGCGGTTCTATATAATGATTAGTCTCATGATTTATAAGAACTTTATCGACCAGAAATAATTCCGGATAGTAGTGCCGTGGGGGAGGGCGGGGTGGGGGCAGCAAACCATCCGCGCAGCGCCCCCTGCCGATACCAACATTCCCGCGTGCGTATCGGCTTCGCCGCCACACGCCCTACGCATCCAAGTCGCAAGAGCCTGTTTGGAGACTGCAAAAATCTCCTTCTCCTCAGACGCGCAGCCCGCAGCGGGCGGGTTTCCACGCAAAATGCGATGGTGCTCGCTCAGGCGGTGCAACGCCGTACGGGGCTTTGTGAGGATTGCTATACAATTCTCCCTTCCCTCAATAACCATCCCCCCGCATGACCCACAATAACATCCAGTCCCAGGCCTGGGCGTTTGCCGCCCTCTTTCTCGCCATTGACAGCGTGCGCGCCCTGGCCGAGCGCGGCGAAATCCGCAGCGACGCCGAACTGACCCTGCTGCCGAGCCTACTTACCACCAACGCCGCCGACATCAGCGGCTACTACGGCGAGGCCATTCCGCTCGCCCGTGGCCGCGAGGCGTACTACCGCACCTTTGAACAAAAAAACGACGAACAAAACCTGCGCTACAGCGCGCAAATCCTGTACGTCGAACGGCGGCTGGCGAAAAAAGCGGCGCTGATGGCCATCCTCAAAGAGCGCCTGCACGCCGCGCAACGCCAGGCAGAACACTATCCCGTGAATCACGACAACCTCATCGCCAGCTTCGCCGCCACCTACCAGCAAACCGCGAGCGAGGCGGCGGGCAAAATCCTCGTGCGCGGTGAACCGCAATGGCTGCGTCAAGCGGACATCGTCAACCACATCCGCGCGCTGCTGCTCACCGCCGTGCGCGCCGCCGCGCTTTGGCGCGCTTTTGGCGGCAACCGCTGGCAACTGCTCTTTTCCCGCAGCGCCTTTGACGAAGCGATGCGCGGGCTGGATTTCTACGGACAGTTATGACCGACGAAGACTACCTTCGCCTCGCCCTGGAGCAGGCCTACCTTGCCGAAGCACTCGGCGAAGTACCGGTTGGCGCGATACTGGTTGCGGACGGCACAATCATCGCCAGCGCCCACAACCGTACCGTCTGCGACCACGACCCGACCGCGCACGCAGAAATCCTCGCCCTGCGCGCGGGCGGCCTTGTACTTGGCAATCACCGCATGGGCGGCGCCAGCCTCTACGTCACCCTCGAACCCTGCATCATGTGTACCGGCGCGCTGATTCAGGCGCGTATTGACTGCCTCGTCTTCGGCGCCTACGACAGCCGCATTGGCGCCTGCGGCAGCGCTTTTGACCTTGCCCGCCATCGCCGCCTCAATCACCACATCCGCGAAATCAGGGGCGGCGTGCTGGAAGATGAATGCCGCGCGCAGTTGCAGCGGTTTTTTCGTGAGCGGCGTGGCAAGGCATGACTGTCATCTGTGCGGGCAAGAAAAAAGCCGGAGCATTACTCCGGCTTTTTGTGCGATGGGGTTATTCGCCTTTTTTCTCCAGCGCCGCCTTGTTGGCGACCGCGCGGCGGATGGCGAGGCTGTCGCGGATTTCACGCAGCAGCAGGATTTCTTCGGAAGGCTGCGCTGGTGACGTTTCTGCTTCTTCTTTTTTCAGGCTGGCGGTGAGTTTGTTCATCGGGATGATGATGAAGAAGTAGATGGCGAGCGAGACGAGGAAGAAGTTGACGATGGCGGTCAAGATTTTGCCGTATTCAAAGACGGTCGGCTCATCGCCGAAAATCGGCGGCAGGGTGAAGACGAGCGAATCGAAATTCGGCTTGCCGACCAGCCAGGCGATAAGCGGGTTGATAAAGCTCTCGACCAGGCCGCTGACGACAAGGCCGAAGGCCGCGCCCATGACCACACCGACGGCGAGATCAACGACGTTGCCACGGGCGATGAAGGTTTTGAATCCAGATAGCATATTGATTTTCCTGATTTGTTGAAGGAGTCGTGATTATAGGCGGCTTGCGAAGCGGTCATGTTACGGTTCGCTTATTTGGCATATAGCCATCCCCACAAAAGCAAGCGCAGGTCTCATGCCCGGCATTAAAAAGTCGGGCAATGCCCGACCTGCATTCTGTAAATGGCGATGGCCGCATTACGCTGCCGTCTCCCGCAACCAGGCGATGTAGCGCTCGCGCAGTTGGCGGGTAAACGCGCCCGGTGTGCCGTCGCCGATGCGGTGGCCGTCGATTTCCACCACCGGCAGGATGAATGACCCGGCGGCGCTCAAAAAGGCTTCGTCGGCGTGGTGCGCTTCGTCAATGCTGAACGGGCGTTCTTCCAGCGTCATGCCGAACGCGCCGAGCAGCGCAATCGCTGCCTGGCGGGTGATGCCGTTCAGGATGTCGTGCGTCGGCGGGCGGGTGATGAGGGCTGACCCGCGCCGTATCCAGGCGTTGTTGGAGCTGCCTTCGGTGATGTTGCCGTCGCCGTCCACCATCCAGGTGTCGTCATACCCCGCCGCTTTGGCGGTCATTTTCGCGAGCGATTGCGCCAGCAGTTGCGTGGTTTTGATGTCGCGCCGTCCCCAGCGGATGTCCGGCTGGGTCATGACGCGCAGGCCTTTCGTTGCGGCGGGCGCGTTGATGATGTTGCGCGCCTGGGTGAACATCACGAGAGTAGGGCGCAGCGCCGGGTCGTAGAGGAAATCGCGGTCGGCTTCGCCACGGGTGACGTGCAGGTAAACCGTGCCTTCGCGCAGGTTATTGGCGGCGATGAGCTGCTTCTGCACGGCGATGATTTCGTCGAGTGGCAACGGCAGCGGCATCGCCAGCTCGCGCAGGCTGCGCTCAAGGCGGCGCAGGTGGTTGGCGTTGTCGGCCAGTTTGCCATCGATGACGGCGCTGACTTCGTAAACGCTGTCGGCCATGAGGAAGCCGCGGTCGAAGACGCTGATTTTCGCTTCGTTTTCCGGCAGGTAGTCGCCGTTGATATAGACGGTGCGGGTCATGTTTATACTCCAGGTTGTTGCGGGGGTGTGGCGAGGCGGACGCCGGCGAGGTGCAAGAGCAGGCCGATGGTCAGGCCAACGGCACCGGGGACGAGCCAGCCAAGGCCGATATCGTAGTACGGCAGCCAGTGGCTGATTTGCGCGACGGTTTCCGCGCTGAAGCCGAAGGCGATTTTCGCCGCGTCAAACAGCCCGGCGATACCGGTCAGGCTCATCGTCGTCACATAAACGATGCGGCTGCCGGCAAAGAGGCGGTGCAGGAAGGCGAGCAAAATCAGGGCGATGGTCAGCGGGTAGAGCAGCATCAGCATCGGGATGGAGAGTTTGACGATGGCACTTAAGCCGACGTTGGCAAGCAGGCAGGAGATGACGGTAAAAAGCGTCGCAAACTGGAAATAGGAAACGCGCGGCAGGATGCGGTTGAAATACTCGGCGCAGGCGGTAATGAGGCCGACCGAAGTGGTGAGGCAGGCGAGGAAAACGATGATGGCAAGCAGCGCCTTGCCCGCGTCGCCAAAATAATGCAGCGCGACCTTCGCCAGTACCGCTGCGCCGTTCTCCTGCAAACCAATGCCGGCGACGCTGCTCGCGCCCATATACGCGATGAACACATACACCAGCGCGAGGCACAGCACCGCGAGACCGCCGGAAAAAGCGACCATGCGCAGCACCTGGCGGCGTCCGTGCAGACCGAGCGCGCGCACCGCGTCAATCACGATGATGGCGAACACCGGCGAGACGAGGCCGTCCATCGTCTGATACCCCTCAATCAGGCCGGTCGCGACCGGATGCTCCAAATAGCCGCCCTGCGCGGTTTGCAGCGCGCCCATCGGCTTGAGCGCCGCATAGCCGACGAGGATGGCGATGGAAATGAGCAACATCGGCGTCAGCACTTTGCCGATACGGCTGACCAATTTCCCCGGCGACAGCGCCAGCCAATAACTCACCGCAAAAAAGAACAGGCTGAACAGCGCCAGCGGCCAAAAACTGCCCTGCTGTGCCTCGGAAAGAAACGGCACGACGCCAATCTCGAACGACACCGTCGCCGTGCGCGGCAGCGCGAACAGCGGGCCGATGGTCAAATACAGCAGCACCGTATAAACCAGGCCATAGAGCGGCGTTACCCGCGCGGCAAGCGCCTGCGCGTCGGCGGTGTTCGCATAAGCCACCGCAATAATCCCGACCAGCGGCAGACCGGCGCCGGTGAGGAGAAAACCAAACATCGCAGAAAACACATGCGCCCCCGCCTGCTGCCCGAGCGCTGCCGGGAAAATCAAATTTCCCGCGCCAAAAAACAACGCGAACAACATCAACCCCGTCGCCCAAAAAGCCGAACGGTCACGAAGCACAGCAGACATAAAACCCCATAAAATTTTTAGCATTAAAGAAGCGGGAAATATAACAGAATCGTCATCGCCGCGCGAAGCCAAAGCCGGGAGATGCCCGCGATTTACATACACCTCGAGCGCTCAAGTGTATGTAAATCACCAACCATACCGAAAGTTAAGAAGGTTTATACTGCGCGCTTCCCCCAACCGGAGACCACCATGTACCGCCTCGAAAACGAATACCTCGCCGCGACCATCGCCCCGCACGGCGGCGAACTACAAAGCCTCATCTACCGCGAGCGCGAATACCTCTGGCAAGGCGACGCCCGCTACTGGGCACGGCGCGCGCCCGTCCTCTTCCCCATCGTCGGCAAACTCAAAGACGGCCGCTACCACTACCACGGCCACGAATACACCCTGCCGCAGCACGGCTTCGCCCGCGACCAGGACTTCCACCTCATCGAACACGACGAACACAGCCTCACCTACCGCCTCGAAGACAGCGGTGAAAGCGGCGAACACTACCCCTTCGCCTTCATCCTTGACCTCAGCTACACCCTGCGCGGCGACACCCTGCGCGTCGGCTGGCACGTCCATAACCCCGGCGAGCAGGAACTGCTGTTCTCCATCGGCGGCCATCCCGCCTTCAACCTGCCGCTGGCCGACGGCGACCAATTCAGCGACCACATCATTACCCTTGACAGCCCCGGCATCGCCCAACTCGGCTGGCAGGACGGCCTGCTTGACCCGGCGCCGCGCGCGGCAGATACCGCCTTTGCGCTGAACTACGACCAGTTCGCCAACGACGCCCTCATCTACCACACCCCCGGCGCGACCCGCATCACCCTGCGCGGCAAAACCCCCGCCCCCGTCCTCACCGTCAGCTACAGCGAGCTGCCCTACCTCGGCCTGTGGACACCGGCGGGCAAAGAAGCGCCCTTCCTCTGCATCGAACCCTGGGCAGGGGTAATGGACAGCGCCACGCACGACGGCGACCTCGAAACCAAGTTGGGCATCCAGCGCCTTGCCGCGCACGCCGACTGGCAACGCCACTACGACATCCGCATCCACGACGAGGAACAATCATGACCATCCGCGCGCTTGCCTTTGACCTGGACGGCACCCTCTGCCACACCCTGCCCGACCTCATCGCTGCCGCCAACGCCAGCCGCGCCCACATGGGACTGCCGCCGCTGCCCGAAGCCACCATCGAAAGCTACATCGGCGACGGCATCCCGCGCCTGGTGCACCGCGTCCTCACCAACCGCCGCGATGGCGACGCCGACGCCCCGCCCGCCGAACACGCCGAAGCCTACCGTTACTTCACCGCGTACTACCTTGACCACCTGAGCGACAAAACCCACCCCTACCCGTACGTGCCAGAAACCCTGACGGCGCTGCAACAGCGCGGTCTCAAACTCGCCGTCGTCACCAACAAAAACGAAACACACGCCAAACAACTGCTCGCCGACCTCGATCTCGCCCGCTACTTCGCGCATATCTACGGCGGCGACAGCCTGCCCGAAAAAAAACCGTCGCCGCTACCGCTTGCCAGCACCGCTGCCGCCTTCGGCATAAAGCCGCAAGAAATGCTGATGGTGGGCGATTCCGCCAACGACATCCTCGCGGGCAAAGCGGCAGGCTGCCCGACCGTCGCCGTCACCTACGGCTACGCCGACGTCCGCGCCCTGCAAGACGAAGCACGCACCCGCGCCGATTACCTGATTGACCAATTCGACGAATTGCTCAACCTCATCCCTAACCCCAAATTGAAATAAAACCCGTAGGGGCGGTCAGGGCGAAGCCCGTAACCGCCCGAACCCAAAAGACGCCATATCCATGTCTTAGAACC
>NZ_CALJAH010000238.1 GCF_938028185.1 uncultured Cardiobacterium sp.
ACATTTTAGGACACCACCTGGCTTTTTAGTGTCATCGGCTCGAAGTAGAAGCGTTTGGTGCCGTCATCGAGGCGTTTGCCACTGTTGACGGCGGTGTTTTTTTGGTTGATTTGGTAGAGGGCGACGGTGGCGTTCAGGTCGCCGTCGTACCATTCGCCTTTCCAGCCGACTTCGATGTTGTTGCCCAGTGTCGCCGGGAGGTTGCCGCCGGTTTTGCTGACGTTGCTGTTGTATTTGAAGATGCTGGTGTAGCTGGCGTAGAGGCTGTTGTGCGGGTCAAGGTCGTAGGTGACGCCAAGGTACGGCACGAAGCGGCTTTTGCGGGTGTCGATGATGCGGTCGGCGCGGCTGTCGGCTTTGCCGTCGCTCAGGTCGTAATGCCAGCCCCAGTTGCGTTTCCAATGGGTGTAGCGCGTGCCGGCGAGGAGGTGCAGGTTATCGGTCGGGTTGATGCGCAGACCGCCGCTGATGCCGTGCGTGGTGTAGTAATTGTTGCTGCTGTTGCGGTCGTCGGGGTGGCTCCAGTCCGGGCGCGGGATTTCGTCGCCACGCCAGGTATAGATGTTGTATTTGGCGTCGCTCGTGTTCATTGACATTCCGCGCACGTCGGTTTTTTCGCGGTTGTAGCTGTAGGTGAGGAAGAGGTCGTGGCTGTGGCCGAGGGCGTTGAAGCTGCCGTTGAGGTTGGTCTGGAAGGCGAACTGTTTGCCGCTGTGGTCGTAGTGTTCGATGCCATCGAGCGGCAGGGTGCCGTCTTTTTTCGCGCCGCCGCCGAGTTTGCCGCCGCCGGCGAGTGAGGCGTAGTTCTGTCCGGCGTTGGTGCGTTTGTAGTCGAGTTTGCTGCTGACGCGCCAGTCGTCGTTGATTTCGTGTTCGAGTTCGAGGAAGGCGCCGCGTTTGCGGAATTTGCCTTCGTTCCAGTTGGCGCCGAGGAAGGTTTTGCGCGGCAGGCGCAGGTCGCTGCCATCTTCAGAGAGCGGCAGGCCGTTCGGGTCGGGGGTGTCGTGCTGGTTCTGGTAGTAGCCGCCGAGGGTGAGTTTGGTGTTGTCGCCCAGTTTTTGGTCGAGTACGCCGTAGAGCAGGCCGTTGCTGCCATCGACGTGGCGCTTGAAGCTGTCGTCGTGTTCGCCGACGGCAACGACGCGGCCACGCAAGCCCCATGGTTCGTTCAGCGTGCCGGAGACGTCGCCAGTGGCGCGCACTTTGTCGAAACGGTCGGCAATGGCGTCGGCGCGGATTTGGGTGTTGTCGGTCGGTTTTTTGCGCACCGCGTTGATGGTGCCGCCCGGTTCGCTGTTCGCCTGGGTCAGCCCGGTCGCGCCGCGCACCACTTCGATGTGGTCGTAGAGCGCCAAATCCATTTGCTGTTTCGGGTCGCGGAAGGGGTTGCCGGTGACGCCCGGCGCGCCGATGGTGTTGCTGATGCCGTCTTCTTCGATTTGTTCGATAAAGAAGCCGCGCGACTGGTACACGGTGCGGGTGCCGTGGCGGGTGACGTTCACCCCGGTGGTGGTGCGCAGCGCGTCTTCGATGGTGGTCAGCCCTTGGTCATTGAGCTGGGTTTTGGTGATGACGCTCACCGACTGCGGCGTTTCGCGCGGCGAGAGGGTGAGGCCGGTGGTGGTGCGCATCGCCGAGGTGGTGTAGGAATTGACGTCCTCGGTGCGGGTGTTGTCGCGGTCGCTCTTGACGGTGATGGTTTGCAGGCTCTCGCTTTCTTGCGCGTGAGCATGGCAGGCAAGGAGGATGGCGGCCGCGAGCACGGCGGATTGGGCAGGGTGGTGCATGGCGGGTCTCCATTACGGGTTTGGCGGGATGAAATGTCCTTTTGTTAAGGTAAATTTTATCTTTCATCATAAGGGGTTCACCACGTTTTTGCGACTGGTGTAACAAAACGCGGCAACGGCGCGGGTTTGCAGGTTTACATACAGGTTTGCCGCTTTGGTGTATGTATATTTTTGGCAAGGCGGCCATAAAAAATCCCGCACGTTGGCGGGATTTTTTTCAGGGCGACGACTTACAACAGACCGGATTGATGCTGCCAGTGATCCAGCAAATGCTGCGTGCTGTCTGCAAGCGGCACGTGCCGGAGCGCTGCATCGGCGGGCGCGTGGTGTTCGTCATCGTGCTGTTCATGCAACGGTGCATGAGCCGCCAATGGCGCAACCAGCGTTACGTGTTCGCCTGTGTCGGCGAGCAAATCGCCCCACTGCGGCAGTTGCATTTCATCGCGCAGCGTAAGCGAGGGTGCCATATCCGCTGCGGGCGAATGCGCATCGCGGCTACCCGCATGGGCATGATCCAGATTGAGCAGCGGCTCCATCACGGGCGATGCGGCGGCAAACGGATTGCCTTCCGCCGACATCAGCGGTTGTGGCGGGGCAGATTCCTGCAATGCCGCAGTCGGCGGCTCCGGTTGAGCATGATGCGCTTGATCGGCAGCAGCATCTTCCGCTTGCGGCTGTGCGGCATTATCCGCGATAGCAGAATCCGCATTTTCATCCTGCGACTGTTCTTCGCCGGATTGCGGCGCCTGCGCCTTGATACGGTTAAAAATTTCCTGTGGCTGCAACAGCGATTGCCCGCCCATCTCGGCAATGGAACTCGGTGCATCGGGTGCCAAAGAAAAATAATTTTTTACAAGAAGCTGACCCTCGCCGCTTTTCAGTATCATCAACAAATCATTGCCCGATTGCGACAACATATAATCGTCCAGCCGGGTATCCCGCAAGAAAATGACATCCCAATCACCAAAATCGGAAATAACCTTGTGTTCCATGCCTTCCCGGTAAATATGGAAGACATCATTGCCCGTACCTCCGGTCATATAATCATTGCCGGGGCCGGGAAATAAGTGGTCATTGTTGTCACCACCATGTAATTGGTCATTTCCGTACCCACCCAGGAGCGTATCCTTTCCGGCACCACCATAGATAATATCATTACCGGTTTTCGTGCCTAAATCGTCTATTCTGGCATGATCTCCACTCAGCCAGTCATCGCCATCACCACCATGCAGCATATCGTCGCCATTATCCCCCCAAACCGTATCATTGCCTTCGCCACCATCCAGATAGTCATTACCATCGTTGCCGCGCAAAATATCATCATCCTCATCGCCATGGACAATGTCATTACCCTCACAACCAAAAATGGTGTCATTACCGGCATTTCCATGAATAATATCGTTACCGGGTCGCGCATCATCGGGCATTTTGGTGAAATAGGAATTTGAAGTTCCTACATCATTCGTATCGCCGTCTCCACACAAGACATCATCACCGGGGCCGCCATAAATTACATCATTGCCACCCTTGCCATAAATAGTATCAATATCTCCCTGGCTTTTGTCCTCCTGAGAAGCGGGACTCTGTTCGTCACCATAAAGGGTATCATTTTCCTGACTGCCTACCAGAGTATCTTTGCCTTGTCCGCCAACCAAAGTATCACCACGGGTATTGGTCTCATCAGTTTTATGCACGGAATCCGAGTCCGTATCAAGACCGGATATAACTCCGACAACTTTATAGCCATACGCCCCCCAAACCGAGCCATCTGTAAAGAGAGGAAGTCCATTCATAGAACTGCTGGCAGTTTCCCCTGCCCGTATCCGTTTCAGATCTGTTTCCAGCCTACCGGTGGCAAAGAGGACATCATTGCCATTACCGCCATAGAGATAATCCGAGCCATAACCGCCAACGAGCAGATCACCACCTTCGCCGCCTTCCAAAACATCGCGGCCTGCACCACCCTCAATGGCATCATTGCCGCCAAAGCCCCGGATATAATCGCGTCCTTCCGTACCACGCAGCACATCATTAAAACCTGCCTCTTTCTTGCCACCGATCAACTGTCCGTTTTCGTAGTTCCATTGCGTGGCTTCCCAGTTATACGTCTTGCCATCGGATTTGAACGGCGCGACCTGATCGCCACGGATTTCGTTTTCGGTGTGGATGCCGCTCACAGATTTTTTCAGGGTAATGCCGAAAGCGCCATAATACTCCTCAAAATCGAGGTCTTCAGGCAGTTCACCCCTGCTGTAATACGACCATTTTTGCATGGTGTATTTCCAGTCTTTGATAGTAAAACTTCTTGATTGACCATTTTCAGTAACGGTAATTTGCAAATCTGCAGTTTGCGTCTTCGTTTTTATGTGGGATAACACAAAAGTAAAATTCCCGTCAGTCCAGGTATTGGCTCCCTTGTATTCGATGTCCTTGTCTCCAAGTCGCTGGTTGCCATATTTGATAATGCCTCCATCCGGGTCAGTAATTTCATCATTGTCAATATCTTCAAATTTCTCGAAGATATAGGTATCTTTCCCTTCGCCACCTTTCAGGGTGTCTCTTCCTGCACCGCCAATCAGGGTATCTTCGCCGCTGCCACCATTTAGCGTGTCATTGCCAGCACCGCCATTCAGTGTATCGTTTTGATTGCCACCATTCAATGTGTCATTACCGATACCACCAACAAGCTTATCTTCTCCATCACCGCCATTCAATGTATCATCACCCGCCCTGCCAATGAGAATATCATTTCCGGCCTTACCATTCATGGTGTCTGTATTATCACCGCCAATCATGATGTCGTTACCGACATTGCCGACAAAAGTATTTTGCCTGTAAGAAAGTGTAGGGTCTTCATTCGCGGGTGCTGTGAAGTTGCCTTGGTCGTTTGTATTTTCTCTTTCCAAAGCAACCAACAGGTTGGTTTTGGCTTCTTCAGGAATCCAGCCAATTGGTGTTAATCCTGGAGCCGTCGCGTAAGGCCTGATTGCAATAGTGTTATTGTTATTACCATTAGTAATACCGGGCAAGACATGACCATTGATAACCATTGCTTCAAGCTCTGCCCTCATGCCTTCAGGCAAATCATCCGGTAAATAGCGTCGCATCAACTCATGGGCAAGCGGTCTGAATGCTTCACCAATATGAGCTATCTGATTGGCAAAAGGCAGTCCTTGGTAATCATGTTTTGCATTGGCAGCAGCGTTGCTTTCGATGTATTGCTCAAATGCGTTTTCTCTTTCTATAATTTTTTGCAGATACGTCTTCGATGCCCCAGGTATTCTCTTTCCCAAGGTATCAATAATATTATTGATTTCATCTTCACTAGGATTATTGCGGTCATTAAACAAGCCAAATAGCTCGGATTCGTAATAGCGACGTTTTTGGTGTCCGGCTACATTATCTTTATTGCTGTTATAGCGAATTTCAAACCATGCACGGAAACGGTCGCCAGTTTCAAGAGCATTAATCAAGTTTGGACCAACCAAATTACCATTTCCCACCCCGGAGTTATATTTCAGGGAGAGTAGCGTCAGTCTTTCATAGGAGTAATTGTCTCCTGTAAGGCCTGCCAAGTTAACAAGCTGGTCAGCCAGTATCCCTTCACTGTTTGCAATGATATTACTAAACGCTTTGTTAGTAATTTCTTCATAAAGAAGAGGTTTTTCTGTTGTCGTTGTTCCATCAGGATTATTGATGGTTTCCGTCCTGCCTGCTATTAGATCAAATTCAGTCTGTTCCGGATAAAAAGCCGGATCTATCCTTGCCCTGATAGTATTCCAGTTTGCAAGAATGGTGTTCTTCACTGTTTCCTGTCTGGTCGCATTTGTTGTTTGAAAATTGGCAGGAAATCCATCAGGGATAATTCTATTTATAGTATAATCATTAGTAGCAATATCATCTTGACCAGGAGTATTGTCATTTCTAATCTCTATCATTGCCTTGACAATTGCTTTTATTGTACTTTCTTCGGCCAAGTTGAAACCAATACCAGTAGTAGGAATGCCAATATGGTCAAAATAAATATTACGCTTGCTCTCTTCTATGCTGGCCATCATGTTACGGAAAGCATCAAGGAAAGCAGTCCTGTCTGCAATACGGTTTATAGTAATGGTCATGGTTATCTACCTCTTTAGTTGAAAATGGAGTTTACAAAGGTTAAATGGATTAATATCATCGGAGCCAAACCAGTATTCATCCAAATGGACTGTATAGTCTAAATTCTTTTTTCGTTTTTTAACATGATTATCAATTTTTCTAAAATCAGAAAACGTTGATAAGGTATAAGTTTTTCCCTGTATATCGATTGGAATTGAGACAGTATGAATATTAAAAGAATAAGAATGCTCACGTTGAATTCCCGGAATAGGCATACCGTCTGGGTGTACGATATAAGAAGAAGACCAAGAGCGTGTGGCTATGTCAAAATTATTTACGATATACCCTACTGTTTTTTCAGTATTAACAAAATGGGTAGGTGTACTGTAATAAAAAGCATCTGTTGGTAACAAATCTTTCTTGGTCTTGCGTGAATCCAGCGGTGCCCATCCAAAAGTTTCAATATTCATTTTTGCATCACACGCTTGCTGGTTCTGCGGATAATTTTTACATTCTTCTGTATTGAAGACGAATTTTTGAAAAAACTTATAATTGGCTCTATCTAGCTTGCTTAACGATGTAGAAAAGCCACGAACAGCAATAAGGTAGTTAGGGGGAATCTCATGGATTTCTTCTCGCTTGAAAGG
>NZ_CALJAH010000239.1 GCF_938028185.1 uncultured Cardiobacterium sp.
GCCGCCAATGGCGGGGTACTGGTGCTTTTGCGGGAAACGCTGCGCCTCGCGGGCGGGCTGGCTGCTGCCGTGTTGGCAGGAATGCTGCTGGTGCGTACCGGGCTGGTGCGGCGTGAGCTGGCGTGGCAGACGTGGCTTGAGCCGCTCGCCGATTTCTTCCGCCGCTATGGCCGCGCCGCGCTGCTGCTGCTGGCGCTGGTCGGACTGTACCGCAGCGCCGACATCGTCGCAGGCGCCATTACCAACCTGTTCTACCAGAACCTCGGCTACAGCAAGGCGGAAATCGCCAGCGCGGTCAAGATATTCGGCGTGGCGATGACGCTCGGCGGCGGTTTCCTCGGCGGTCTGCTGGCGCAGCGCTACCCGCTGATGCGGATGATGATGGCGGGCGCGGTGCTGACTGCGACCACCAACCTGCTGTTCGTGCTGCTCGCCTGGTATGGCGACAAAAGCGCGTGGTTGCCGCTTGCCGCAGTCGCCGATGCGCCGCAGTGGCAGGTGCTCTGCCCGTCGCTCTCAGGCATCGCCCGCGCATTGGCGGCGGCGCAGGATGGCAAACTCTGGCTGCTCTACGGCGTGGTCGGCTTTGACAACCTCGCCGCCGGCATTGCCGCCTCGGTCTTCATCGCCTTCCTCTCGTCGCTGACCAGCATCCGCTTCACCGCGGTGCAATACGCGATTTTCAGCTCGCTGATGACGCTGTTGCCGAAGACGCTTGGCGGCTACTCCGGCGGCATCGTCGATGCCATCGGCTACCCCGCCTTCTTCACCTTTACCGCGCTGCTCGGCGTGCCGGTGCTGGCGCTGGTGTACTGGACGGAGCGGCGGCTGTATCGCGGCGGGGCATAAAAAAACCGGGCGCAAGGCCCGGTTTTTGCTGACGGTGGTGCGATTTAGCGCCGCGCGGTAACGACTTTGCTCTTTTTGAGCACGGCGGCGACCTTCGCCTTTTCCTTGTTGGTCTGCGCGCGTTTGGCGACACGCTTGTCGCGTACCACCGCGTTCTTCTTGCTCTGACTGGCGATGATGACCGTTTTCTCGCCTTTCAACGCGCGACGCGCGCCCGCATAGCGTCGCTTCCAGTTGGGACGCCCCATGTCTTCAATGCGGACTTTGCTGCCGGTCTGCGGCGCGTGCAGCATTTTGCCACCGCCGAGATACAGCCCGACATGATTGATTACCCCGTTGCGGCGGAAGAAAACAAGATCGCCCGGCTGCGGATTACTAGCGACGGGCAGCCGCGAAAACTGTTCACGACTGTTGCGCGGGATGGAAACGCCCTGTTTCTGATAAAGATAATGCACGAGGCCGGAGCAATCGAACCCTTTGGGCGACGCGCCACCCCAAACATAGGGCGTGCCAATGAATTTCTTGCCGTGATTGAGCAGGGTACTGCGGGAATTGCCCTTGCTACTGGCGGCAGCCGTTTCATGCTTCTTGAACAGCGCGGGGGCTTTCTTGCCCGCCTTGTCTTTCTTGTGGTTCGCTTTGTCCGTTTTTTGCGCGACCACTTTTTGGGATGCAGGCTGGCGCTTGTCGCTGCCTTTCTGCGGTTTCTCTTGCTTGACAAGCGTGCGCTTTTTCTCGCTCGCCTTGTCTTTCCGCCCGTTATGCGCGGTTTCCGTTTTTTTCTGGCGCTCCGGTTTTACCGCGGCAACCGTTGCCGCCTTTTTCTGCGCTGTTTTTACAGCTTTTTTATCCGCAACGGAGTTGGCTTTCTCATTTTTTTTCTCCGCCGCAGCCTTTTTAGCAGGCGCTTTGCTGCTGCTTTGGGTTTTGACCACAGGAGACGGTTTGGCTGCGGGCGCAGCATAAAGACTCTGGCAGGCAAGCAGCAGAGACAGTAAAACAAGTTTCTTCATGATTACAACGGGATAGTGAGGTGATGAAAATGGATAGGCGTTATCCTAAGGGAAAATGGCCTGATTGTCATCTTACCGTGTGCGATAACTGAAAAATTACCGCCAATACCGCTATTGAACCGCCCCAAAATTACAGCGCACTCAAATAAAAACAGAATCTCCGAACAAAAAATTTTGTTGCCCCTGATAGCCCGTAAACACGCTTACCCCCATTCCACCACTCACGCCGCGCGCAGCACACGGCGACCTGCGCGCATACTGCCGCACTGACAAGATGCGTCGTAATCCGCGTCAGGTTGCGATAACCGGCATATATAGCCATCCACCGAAAGCCTCATACTGTGTTGCGCCGCCTGACCGGGCACCCTAAAAAATGGCGAAGCCATTTTTTAGGGAAACCCGCGCCGTACAACCGCGTACTGTCTTCAGCGGCGCGCCTTGTCTGAAACTTTCGGTGGATGGATATATTAGTTCGTCCGGACTATCGCCCGATGCTGAAGCGTGCTACCTTGCTTTTCGCGCCGTATTACCAGAGCCCCTCATGCGAATTCCCTTCTTTGAACACATCCGCGATGGCGAGCGATTTCTGCTCGCGGGCTGCGGTGGCGGTTACGACATTGTCGCCGCCATTCCGCTTTACTGCTATTTACGCCAACAGGGCAAAACCGTCATCCTTGCCAATCTTTCTTTTACCCGGCTGGAATTTACCGATTGCAACGAAGTCGTGCCGGGTTGTTACCGGGTGGATGAACATTCCACGGGCGTGCCGTATTTCCCGGAGAAATTCATTCACGAATGGCTAAGCGCCCGCGGCGAATCGCCCGTGATTTACGCCTTTACCAAAACAATGGGTGTACAAAGCCTGCGGCGCGCTTATCAAAATCTGCGCGAGCGGTATCAGCTTGATACGCTGGTTCTCGCGGATGGCGGTACGGACAGTTTGATGTTTGGCGACGAGATTGGCACGGGGACGATTGTTGAAGACAGCCTTTCTATTTTGGCGGCAGCGCAGGCAGGATTTACGCGCAGCTATTTGTGTGCGGTCGGTTTTGGTATTGAGCAATATCACGGGCTGGATCATTATCCCTGTTTGCAGAATATGGCGACACTGACCAAAGCGGGCGCGTATCTTGGTGCGCAAAGTCTGACTGCGGAAATGATGGAAGGCGCGGCCTATTTGGCATTGGCGGATTTCTTGAATGAGCGCTTTGCCGCGCATCAGAGTATTGTCGTTAATTCGATTGCAGCGGCGATGCGGGGTGAATTTGGCGATTTTCATGGCATGCCGCGCACGCGCGGCAGCGAGCAATTTATCAATCCGTTAATGCCGCTGTATTGGTATTTCCGCTTGCCCGCCATTGCCGAACGCATTGTGTACCGCGATGTGGTCATGTCATCAGAGACAATGGCGGAGTTTCTTGCCGCTTTTCGGGATTACCGCGATAACCATTCCCGCCGCAGCAGAAGGCGTAATAAAAGAGACCGGTGTGCAGGTTTTTGTTGTCCAGCCAGGGATTCAAAGCGCTGCCGTGCTGGCGCAGGTAGGCGACGGTAGCGGCTTTATCGGTAAACAGATCGCACAGGGGCAGGGCGTATTGCTGCAAATCAGCGACGATGCCGCGCACGCTGTGCGGCAGGCTGGCGCCCGCCAGTTGCCAGTGGCGCCAGTCTTTTCTGGGGGTCAGGTAACCGAGCTGGTTGGCATAGAAAACGCCGCTAACGTCACCGTTTGGCAGGGATTGGCTCTGCGCCCATTGCTTGAATTGCCTGGAGGAGAGCGTGAGATGCACCAGCATGGTGATGTTATGCGCACCGTTGTTGCGGCTGCCCTGAAAGCGGATTTCGCAGACGGTGTCTTTATCAGGCAGGTCTTTTTTCAACACCTGCCCTTTTTGCAGGAGACGGAAGCCGTCCAGCTGTTCAGCGATTTGTGTGCAGGCATGGAGGAAGATTTCGCGGGGGGTCATGGGTGGTTGAATTGAGTAGAAGGAAACTCATGTGAGTAACTTAAATTACCTGTTCTAAACTTACTTCAGTCTCTCCAATAAATATATTGCCTATGATTCATATATAGAGAGTTTTCTGCATAGTAGAGAGTTAAGATTATAATAGGTGCATAAGCCAATATTGCAAATGCTATTATAAATTCTTGCTTTATGCTGTCATCATTGGTAAGAATTATTTCAAATAATGTGCGGATAAGTATTGGTGAGTTACTAAAATTAGAAAATAAAAAATCTAATATTGTAAAAACAATAATCCCCCATGCAAAGTAAGACATCCTGTTTTGTGAC
>NZ_CALJAH010000240.1 GCF_938028185.1 uncultured Cardiobacterium sp.
CGGCACGCCTGGAGAAATCGCTGGGGCGGCTGGAGTTCGCCCTGCGCATGATCAGCTATCAGCCCTCGGAGTTCGTCAAACGTTACTTCCCGCGCAAGTCGTTCTCGCTGGCGCTGATTGACGAGGCACACGAGTATAAGGTCGCCGGCTCCGCCCAGGGGCAGGCTATGGCCGTCCTCTGCGGCGAAGCGGAAAAAGTGCTCTGCCTCACCGGCACGCTGATGGGCGGTTACGCCTCCGACCTGTTCTACCTGCTCTTTCGTGCCATGCCGTCGGAAATGCTCAAGCTCGGCTTCGGTCCGACGCAAGGCGGCAGTTTCTTCAGCGCCGAAGCCCGCTTCATGGCGCACTACGGCTGTCTGATTGACGTGTACAAGAGCCGGGAGGATGGCACCTTCAAAACCGCACGCGGCAAGAAGGTGGCGAGCCAGACGCGCAAGGCACCGGGCTTCTCGGCGACCGGCATTGCCCGCTTTGTCCTGCCCTATGCCGTATTCATGCGGTTACAGGACGTCGGCGACGTCTTGCCGGGTTATCACGAAGAAACCCGCCTCATCCCGATGACGGCGACAATGCGGGAAGCCTACCGCCATCTGCACCTGCGTCTCGGCAACCGCCTGCGTGCCGCGCTGGCACACCGTGACAACAGTCTCACCGGCGTGGTCATCAACGCGCTCCTGCGCTGGCCGGACACCTGCTTCCGTGCCGAGACCATCACCCACCCGCGCGACTGCCGTGACATCCTCGCCGAAACCGCCAGCCTGTTCGCCGACGGCGCACCGACACCGAAAGAGGCGGACGTCATCAACCTCTGTCTGCAAGAAAAACAGCAGGGGCGGCGGGTGCTGGTCTATACCGTCTATACCGGCGGACACGATACGGCCACGCGGCTGCGTCAGCTGATGCAGCAACACGGCCTGAAAGCTGCGGTGCTGCGCTCAACGGTGAGCAGCGACGCGCGCGAGGACTGGATCGCCGACCAGGTGGAGCATGGCATCGACGTGCTCATCACCAATCCGGAGCTGGTGAAAACGGGCCTGGATTTGCTGGCGTTTCCGACCATCTACTTCTGCCAGACGGGCTACAACGTCTATACGGCGGCGCAAGCCTCAAGACGCAGTTGGCGCATTGGTCAGGAAAACGACGTGCGGGTGTACTACGCCTGCTACGCAGACAGCACGCAGGTGCAATGCCTCGAACTGATGTCCAAAAAAATCAAGACGGCACTCTCGACGATGGGGGTGATGCCGGAAACCGGGCTGGATGTTTTCGACGAAGACGAAAGCAGCGAAGGTTCGGTGGTAGAAGCGCTGGCCAAACAACTGCTCGGTGCTAGGTAAGTCCGGCCCAGCGTAGAAACCGCGCAAAAGGGCAGGGCACAACACCTGCTCACCGGACGCGTAAGCATCCACGTTCACGGCCGCAAGGCCATCATCGGCGGTAACGCCACCACCGGGTCGCAAGACCCATTCCCTGACGGGGCAGTCCCCCGTTGGGGGATTGCTCCTTTTTTTCATGCAAACAAAGGAGTTATTTATGACAAATTGGGTAGCCAATTCTGTCCGTTGTGACAGCCTCGAAGTCCTGGGCAAACTGCGTGATTTTAACCGCATCATCCCGATGCCGCTGGCACTGGAAAAAACCGAGAGCGGCTCGAACAGCGGCCATTACGAAAGGCTGATTTTCGACGGTCTGTCCTTTCGGGACATCATCCAACCGGAGAATGCCCCACCCAGTTTCCTACGGTTTGGGCAAGACGACTACGGCGATACTTACAACATTTGCCGACCCATGCCGCTTGCCGAGTGGCTGCCCCTGGCACGCCGCTATCACCTCTGCCGCAGCCTCTACGGTTACGCGACCTGGTACGACTGGCGTGTAGAGGAGTGGGGTACCAAGTGGAACTGCCATGAATATCGCCTAGAAGACAGTGACCGCTGTACCTTTGAAACGGCCTGGACACATCCGGGTCCCATTATCGAGGCGCTGTCACGGCAACATCCGCAGCTGGTACTTGAAGTCTGCTACGCCGATGAAGACCTCGGCAACAATACTGGCCGCTATTCCATCAAAAATGGGAAGTGGTTTGATGCCGTCTGGATACTGGATGGCAGCCGCGAAGCCTACGAAATTGCTTTTGCGTTGTGCGGAGAGGAGGATTACCGCTGGGATGACGAACGGCAAACCTACATTCCCATCGATGACGACGGGGAGGAAGATCCTGATGACATGGCGGATGCGTAAGCGTTGCCATGTAAACAATAAAAAAAGCGCCGAATGGCGCTTTTTTTATTGGGCTGTACTAGATTGGCAGATATGGGAAGTTTTAAATTAAAGCATTTCAATAAATGTTTTATTGAAAAACTGCTTACAACAATTTTTCATACAATCCATGTGTTACACCTCCTTCTGAATCAAAACAATCTTTAATAATATTAAAAAACTGACTATCATTATGCTGATAATGTCGATACAATGCGAAAGCAATCAAATCGGCTAATTGAATCAATCTTGACGCTTTAGAATCTAGGAATACGGGAACTTCTGCGTAATTGTGTGTATGTCCCCAAGAATGACCATTGTACTTGAATTCCCGTGCCAACGTTTGGATACGCTTTTCGGTAGTTGACTTGTCAAACAGCATCAATCCTCGCTGTTTATCGCCCTTATTATACAACCGTTTAAGAAACAGGTCGAAACGGCTAGATAACTGTTCGAAGGCATGAATAACGGGATCCGTACCAGAAAGCTTGTATTTATTAATAACTGCAGCAAACAGACGTACTTGGGGATTACTTTTACGATAATTTTTGGCAATAGCAATATTTAGGGCGTCTTTTATCGCCTGTATCCTTTCTTCTAATTTGTACTCTTTCCATCCATCTTTCCCACTCCTCATTGGTGAACCATGTAATTCTAAGGCATCATAATCAGATGAGAAACGTTGCACAATTTGGTTTAAATCTTGTTCTAACCAATGCGCTTTTGTTTCAAATACGGCGACGCCGGCAAGGACAAAATAATGTTGTGCTGGATCTTGAACAGCACCAGACTCATCTACATACAATAAATACATGATCTAACCCTAGAAATAAAAAAAGCCGCTTCTACTGCGGCTTTCAAGGTAAGCCAGGTAACCAAAATCGGTTATTTACGCCATAAATGGACAGCGAACACCTGACCTGTGTGCATTATATTATTTTTGGATTTTATGTGCAAGCATGATGTTTCCTTGTAGGCAAGTTTGTACAAAATTTGACGGCAGTCGCGTGGTACCTGCAGCTGTTGCCTCGCCTAAAAATCCCCAGTTGTGCAAAGATCTCCAAATTTCTATCGAGCCTACCTTGTGTACGCTATCATAGTATTTATGACTACTGATTCTGCTGCCCATCTTGCGGCTCACGCTACCGTTCATCATCTGAATCTATTGGGTAATGCCCCAACAGAACCCTCGTTACTGCCCCTGCCTCTGATGCTCACCCGCGTTGCTGCCGGTTTCCCTTCCCCGGCTGATGACTACGTCGAGCAGATGCTCGACCTCAACGAGTATTGTGTACGCAATGCGCCGGCGACCTTTTATTTGCGGGTCGAATCTGATGGGGATTCCATGATTGATGCCGGGATTTTCCCCGGTGACGTGCTGTGCGTGGATCGCTCTTTGCAGTCGCAGAGCGGCGATATCATCATCGCTGCCCTGGATGGGGGGTTCACGGTAAAAGAGCTGGGCTTTGTTGGCGGCGCACCTTTGTTGATTCCGCACAATGCTGCCTACAAGGCGCAGCCGGTTTCCGCTGACAGCGATTTTGAGATTGTCGGTGTGGTGACAGCCGTCATTCGTAAATTGCGCCGGGGCAAGGCTGCCCATGTTCGCGCTGATTGATGCCAATTCTTTCTTCGCCTCTTGTGAGCAGGTCTTTCGCCCGGATTTGCGCGGCAAGCCGGTGGTGGTGCTGTCCAATAACGACGGCTGTGTCATTGCCCGTAATGCCGAGGCCAAGCTGTTGGGTATTCCGATGGGGGAGCCTTATTTCCGTTGCCGGGATTTCCTTCGCGTGCGCGGTGTTGCAGTCTTTTCCAGCAATTATGGGCTCTATGCCGATATTTCCAACCGGGTGATGCAGACCATCGCCACTTTTGCCCCGGCGCTGGAGGTGTACAGCATTGACGAGTGTTTTGTGGATGCCGGCGGTCTTTCCGGGCTGGACGCGCTGGGACGTGAGTGGCGACAGATTATCCGGCAGTGGACCGGCATCACCTGCGGTATTGGTTTTGGGCCGAGCAAGACCTTGGCGAAACTCGCCAATCATGCCGCCAAGCAGTATCCCAAGACCGGCGGGGTAGTAGATTTGTCCGACCCGGTCCGGCAGCGCCGCTTGCTCGCCATCACCCCGGTGGAAGAGGTGTGGGGCATTGGTCGCCGTCTGGGCGAGCATCTGCGTGCTTTGGGTATCCAGACCGCGCTACAGCTCGCCGACAGTCATCCGGGATGGATCCGGCAGCGCTTCAACGTTGTGTTAGCGCGTACTGTGGCCGAGTTAAACGGGCAAAGCTGCCTGCAGCTGGAAGAGGTACGTCCACCGAAACAGCAAATCATCAGCAGCCGCTCCTTCTCAAGTGCGATTACTGACCCGGAAGCATTATGCGAAGCGGTGGCCGAGTACACCGCACGTGCCGCCGAGAAGCTACGCCAAGAGAAGCAGGAATGCCGCATGGTGACGGTCTTTGCCCGTAGCGCTCGTTATGGGCAACAGCCCTACAGTGCACAGCGCACCGTAGCCCTGGCGGCATCGACGGCAGACACCCGCGACCTGTTGCGTGCGGTACGCCCGGCGGCGCTGGAGATATTTCGGGCTGGGGTCAAATTCGCCAAGGCCGGTGTCCTGCTCTCCGAGTTCAGCCGGGGCGAACGGCAGCCGCCGTTGTTTGCCGTGCCAGGCATCCGTAACAATCACCAGCTG
>NZ_CALJAH010000241.1 GCF_938028185.1 uncultured Cardiobacterium sp.
AGCCCTTAGAGGCTGTTTGCCATTCGGCGGATAAGCCCCTCTCCCTCTGGGAGAGAGACCGGGGAGGGGTGGGCGATATTATTGACGCGCTAAAATTCCAGTTTTTCAGTTGATTGCTGCCCTTACCCCAACCCGCCGAGCGACCAAAAACAAAGCCCGCATAATTGCGGGCTTTTTGACGCTTAACGCTGACGGGCTTTCAGCCGTTTGTCGCTCTTGCAGATGACAAATAGCTTGCCGCGACGGCGCACGACCTGACAGTCGCGGCTACGCGTTTTCGCCGTTTTCAGCGAGGACAGTACTTTCATGATTAACTCCTATTTCTTCAATCAAGGCGCGGGATTATAACGCCATTTCGTTATGGAATATCCAAAAAATTTACGCCTAAAAAAACCGCCACGGAGTGGCGGCAACAGGATGAAATGGATTTTGTGTTATCGGGAGGCGGATTACACTCCGGCGACGCGCAGGCGGCCTTGCAGCGGCGTGATGTCTTTCTCGCCCGGCGCGGCGGCGATACCGCCAAAGACGAGCTGCGCGCGCAGGTGCCAGTTCGCCGGGATATGCCAGCGGGCGGCGACGGCGTCGTCAATCAGCGGGTTGTAGTGTTGCAGGTTGGCGCCGATGCCCGCCGCGCTGAACAGCGTCCACAGCGCGTATTGCAGCATCGCGCCGCCTTGGTCGGCAGAGCCGGGGAAGGTGTCGGCATAGATGGGCATCCGTTCCTGTAAACCCTTGATAACGTCGCGGTCTTCGTAGAAGAGGATGGTTCCGGCAGCGGCGCGGAAAGCGGCGAGTTTCTCCGCAGTCGCGGCGAAAGCGTCCGCCGGAACGACGGCGCGCAGGGCGTCCGCGGCGATGTCCCACAGCGCTTCGTGCTCCGCGCCAAACAGCACTTGCAGGCGGGTGGATTGCGAATTGAAGGCGCTGGGCGCGTGGCGCAGCGCGTCTTCAATCAGGGTGATGATGTCTTGCGGCGGCAGTGGCAGCGCGCGATTGAGCGCATAGACGGAGCGGCGCGCGGCGATGGCCTGGGCAATGGCGGTATGGCTCATGGCGGTCTCCTTAATCGTCATAACGGCTGATGGCGCGGTCGAGCGAGAGGCTGCCACCGCCCGCTGCGGTAAAGTAGAGGAAGATGAGGCTGAACATCGCCGCAGATTCGCCGTGGTTCACCAGCGGGAAGAACAGCGCGGATTTGGCGTGCACCATGAAATAGGCAACTGCCATCTGCCCGGAAAGGATGAAGGCGACCGGGCGGGTAAAGAGACCGAGAATGAGCAGGCCGCCGCCGACCAGTTCGAGGATGGCGGCCACGCCTTCCATGGACGCCCAGTCCAGCGGGCCTTCGCCCATTGCCATCGGGAAGCCGAAGGCCTTGGCGAGGCCGTGCAGCATGAACATATAGGCGACGACGATGCGCACAAAAGAAAGAATGATGCCTTGATAAGGGGCGAGAAAACGCATGGATAACTCCTGGATGGTTGAAAAGAAGCGCGGATTATAGAGAAACGCCCGCCCCTCGCCTATACTCGCCGCATTGACGCAACCTTTCTCATCAGGAAACGATGGATACCCTGTTCAGCCTCAAAGTCTTTCAGCAAATCGTCGAATGCGCGAGCTTCACCCGCGCCGCCGAAAGCCTCGGCATCTCCACCGCGATGGCGAGCAAACACCTGCACCATCTGGAAAAACACCTCGGCGTCCGCCTGATGCAGCGCAACAGCCGCCGCCTCAGCCTCACTGCCGAAGGCGAATCCTACTACCGCCAGAGCGGCGAAGCGCTGGCGCTGTTGGACAACGCAGCCGCCGCTGCGGGTGGCGGGCGCGAAACCCCGCAGGGACACCTGCGCCTGACCGCGCCCATCTGGTGCGCCAACCCCACCTTCGCCGCCTGGATGCGCGACTACCGCGCGCGCTACCCCGACGTCAGCCTCGACCTCATCCTTGACAACGAAATGCGCGACCTCATCGGCGACGGCATCGACCTCGCGCTGCGCGTCAGCCGCGATCCGGCACCGAGCCTCGTCGTCCGTCCGCTCTTTGCCGTGCGCTTCGTCCTCGTCGCCGCCCCCGCCTGGATACGCCGCCACGGCCTGCCGCAGACGCCGGAAGACGCGGCTGCACACGCCGCCGTCCTCCCCTCCTACACCGACCTTAGCCGCCATCCCTGCACGCGCGGCGACACGACCACCACCCTGCAACTCACCAGCGCCCTGCAAAGCAACAGCACGCTGATGCTGCGCGAACTGCTGCTGGCGGGCAGCGGCATCGGCTACCTGCCGCACTGGCTGGCGCAGGATGACCTCGCCGCCGGGCGGCTGGTACAACTCCTGCCGGAGTGGGAGCTGCACCGCATTACCCTGCACGCCGCCTATCCCGATCGCCGCCACCTGAGTGCGAAAGTGCGCAGCTTCATCGATTTCCTCGTGGAAAAAGCGGCGGCATTACAGGATGCGTCCTAGGGCGTGTTTACAATTCATGGTAACGAACTGATTTTATTAGGAATGCGCAAAA